>CAXPUI010000027.1:0-3076 GCA_964220205.1 Candidatus Allofontibacter communis
CCCGAGGGAACACCAGACACTGTCAAGGTGAAACAGAGCGTGGAGTCATGCTCGCAATACGGTGCCACAAAATAGTGTCCGAGCAATTCCTCTTCAACGCTACCGGTTGCATCTTCACCCGAGTCACCCGTAAGCAAACAGATCCGATAATATTCGTATATATCGGAAGGGTGGTATGGCCTGATCTCAATTGTCATCGGTCTGCTCTAGTTTATGGCTGATCAGACTCGACGACTCATCAGCCGGCTGTGAAGGTTTCGGAAGCCTCTAACCTGCACACTATCGATCATCTCGCTCGAAGATCATGAAGTGCTGTTGCGGGAGAACCCGGAGGTTAGCACTGAGTGTCAGACCAATGCGTGCCATCTCCCTGACTACCTGCTTTTCACTCATTTTATGAAGACGCTTGATGGGGACCCTTCGATCTTCAGCCCGGTACTCGATAAGCACCAGCTTACCACCCGGTTTCAGCGCTGAGACCATTGCTTTACCCATCTCATAGGGATGAGAAAATTCATGGTATGCATCGACAATGAAGATCAGATCAACGCTGTCTTCCGCCAGCCCCGGGTCTGTTTCCGAGCCCTTTACAGTCACGACATTGGTCAGCCCGCTTTCCTGACTCCTCTGGTCCATGATATCGAGCATTTCCTGCTGAATATCGACCGCGTAGATCTGCTTGACCCTGCCCGCAAGGCGGAACGTGAAGTAACCAGTACCCGCCCCAACGTCGGCTATGACGCTTGACTGATCCACAGGAAGATTCGCAATTAACAGGTCTGTTCTTTCTTCCTGCTCCCTGGCAGGCCGCTCCAACCAGCCTGCTCCCAGGTGACCCATGACCTGAGATATCTCCCGGCCAAGGTACACCTTACCCGTCCCATCGCGGGAGGGCCGTTTGCTGTCGTACGGAGAGTCCGCAAACAAAAGAGCAGGCAACAGCAGAAAGCTGATAAGCAAGGTTAATCTCATACCCACAGTACGTCTCAATCGATTAATCAGACCACTGCCGGCCAACAGACTCTGTTGACGATATCCAGATCCCGACGAACCAGCTATCGGCGCTGAGCCCCAGTCATCCGACTGCCTTAATACGACGGAGACCAGGTCGCGGTGTCCACCAGCTGTTCCAGATCTACCCCGGCCTGCAGATCTGCCGCATCCTCAGCCATGGCCGCCGTCAGCACACCACAGGTCACCTGCATCGTCGTTTCCTTAAGTCGGCTGACGTCAGGATACAAGAGGCCCGCAGCCAGCTCCTCGTCCAGCATCGAATCTGCCAGCGACTTCGCCGCCGCCGTAATCATGCTATCGCTGACCTCCCTGACTTGCCCGAGCATTGTCGCCTGGCCGAGGCCAGGGAAAATAAACACGTTATTACCCTGTCCGAATCTCTGCGTGACACCCGCCATCTCAACAGGTTCAAAAGGACTTCCAGTGGCAATAATGGCCTGCCCATCAGTCCAGGACAGGAGATCGGCAGGTACGGCCTCTGCTGCACTGGTCGGATTTGACAGGGGCATGATGACCGGTCGTTGACAGGCGGCATACATCGATTCAATGACTGCCTGGCTGAAGGAACCTGGCTGGCCCGATGAGCCAATCAAGACCGTAGGCTTGAACGCATCAACAACACCCGCCAGCTGGCGATCCTCTTTCGTGGTCAGCCCCAGCGCCTGTGCTGATGACGACTGCCATGCCAGTTCGTGTTTATAGTCATCGGCAATAGCCTGATCATCGACCAGCAGCCCCTGACTATCCAGCAGCCCTATGTGACCGTCCATATCTTCTGCACTGACCCCTGCTTCACTGAGTGCCGCCTTGATCTGACGGGCGATGCCCAGCCCAGCAGCTCCAGCGCCGTAAATCAGGAAACGCTGTTGCTCAAGCGAACTGTTCAGGATCCTCAGCGCAGAAAATACGCCAGCGAGGGTCACCGCACCGGTACCCTGAATATCATCATTAAAAGAAGGCACCCGGTGCTTGTAACGATCAAGAATGCTCAGGGCGTTGTCCTTGCGAAAGTCTTCCCACTGGATCATGACCTGAGGAAAAAGCGCCTGCGCAGCCGATACAAATTCCTCGAGCAATGCATCATAGTCCGGCCCCCGAAGCCGTTCCTGATTGAGGCCAAGGTAATCCGGGTCATTGCGAAGGTCCGCGTTGTCAGTACCGACGTCAAGACTCACCGGCAGCGTGTGCTCCGGTGCTATACCTGCGCAGGCGGTATACAGGGACAACTTGCCAATGGATATCGTCATACCACCCGCTCCCTGATCCCCCAGCCCGAGTATCGCCTCGTTGTCAGTGACGACCATCAGTCGAATGTCTCGATCACCTACCGCTGTGGACAGGACCTCCGCAATTCGACCACTGTGCTCCGGCGTGATCCAGATACCACGCCCACGCTGGAAAACCGACGAGTACTGCTGCGCAGCCTCACCCACCGTCGGCGTGTAAACAATGGGCAGAAACTCCGAGAGATGTTCTGTCAGCACACGATAGAACAAGTACTCATTTCGATCCTGGAGACTCATGAGTTCGCGGTACTTCCCAAGACGCGTCTGATGAGCCTGGATGACACGGTAGGCGCGAGCAACCTGCTGCGACTGGGTTTGAACCGACGCCGGAAGCAGACCTTCCAAACCAAGCTCTTTTCTATCGTTCAAAGAGAATGCACTACCACGGTTCGACAACGGGTTTCGCAGCACTGCTGCACCCTTCATATGACTTTCCAATTCTTTTCCTTATCTGCTAAATCTCTATGCCATGAAATGGCTGTGTGAGAATCTGCTGGGTGAGAGAGACGATCAACAACTGTCGCAGGTAAAGAGTCGACAGGATCAAAACTCCCGTGCGAGCATCCTTCTCCCGCCACATCAGAATTACTTTCCAGTATTAAATCTTATCGAGGAATGATCATCGGGACCAGTTTTGCGAACAGCCGCCCGAGAAAGTCGATCGAAGAAGAAGCTTGCCTGCATCATGACAAGCAGACACCTAACCGTTTACAAACTTGCAAACTCAACGGTACAGTTACCATGAAGCGCAACAGTAGAATACCGCGATGGAAAAC
>CAXPUI010000028.1:0-4519 GCA_964220205.1 Candidatus Allofontibacter communis
ATATTCGGTGTCCTCTAATTTAAATGCAGAGGTGATGTTAGATCGTCAGAGAGTCCGACAAGTCATCCTCAATCTCATTGACAACGCCGGAAAATCCACAGACCGGGGGATTATCGAAATTGTTGTGTCCGAGGTTGGTGTTGCCGAAGCTGCTCAGATTGAGTTCCAGGTTAAAGATACTGGTGATGGTATACCTGAAACGGAGTTGCCTTTGCTGTTTGAACCTTTCAGGCAGATTGATGAAGGTGCCAGCAGAAAATTTGGTGGGCTTGGTCTTGGACTGAGTATTTGTCGGAAGCTCGTACTATTAATGAAGGGATCTATAGACGTGACGAGTGAGATAGGCGAAGGTACGACCGTTTCGTTTCGTCTCCCACTGGTTTACGCTGATAATCTAGGTGCAAGAGAAGTTATCCTGCGACAAGATTCTCGATCGGGAGGGTGATCGTAAAGATCGTTCCGGTTGGCTGACCATCCCTGAAATCGATATCACCTCCAAGGCTGAGGGCCGTACCCCTAGCCATCGCCAGGCCTAGCCCGGTTTTTTCATGTATCTGGGCGCTGCTAGAGAAAGGATCGAAGATTGAAGAGCGAAGATCATCAGGGATTCTCTCGCCGGAGTTTGCGACCGTTAACTCGAGTTTTCCATCTTTAGAAGTGCAACTTACGCCAATTGGATCTCTAACGTTGGCCGTAGCGTCGATCGCGTTTAGCATAATAGGAAGCAGGATGTTCATGAGAGCCTGATCATCGACGGCGAGTTCTCCATCTTTGTCATCCAAGGTGACATTCACCGGGTGATCTTCGGGAAGTAAGCGTTTAAGTATCGTAAAGGTGTCTGCTAGAGAAGTCCGGTTCTTCCCTCTTGGGATACTGCCTGCGTACTTCAGCAACGATAGAATGATATCCGTACTTTCGTCTATGGCGTGGGTCAGATCTTCGATTGCGCTGTCATCAACGCTAATCAGTTCCCTGATCAATTCTATGTTGCCTCGGATCACCGTTAGCCGATTATTCAGATTATGTGCGACACCACCAGCCAGCTTTCTGATAGCGTGATCCTTTTCGATCTGGGCCATTTGTTCACTTTGCTGTCTGATGACCCGGTTCAATTCCAAGGCTTCAGAATTCCTCTTAAAGAGCTCGACAAAGACGGCTGCTTTCGATCGTATCTGCCTGACGTTAATAGGCTTAAACAGGTAGTCAGCTGCACCTAACTCATAAGCCTGGTCTACCAGTTCCAGCGTTGATGTGTCTGCGGTGAGAAAGAGGATGGGTGTACTTTTGTTTTGTGTTGTCTGCCTGACCTGTTGTGCAAGTTCAATACCGGAAGTGCCTGGCATATGGACGTCCAGAATCATCAGGGCGAATTCTGTTTGTGTTGCGTGGTTCATTGCTTCTGTCGCTGAGAGACAGGTTGTGCAGTTTAAACCGAGCGGCTTTAGTGCCAGCTCCAGAACCAGAAGATTCTCTTGCTGATCATCGACGATAAGAATAGGAACCGGGTTCAAAATAGCGTCATTTTATTGAAACAACTGAGGATTCTATCATCTCTGGGAACACGGTGTCGTTTTGATAATGAGTTTTAGCGCTCAGCTGTTCTGCGGGTGAGAGAGGCTGCTAAGTGTTCAGGCTCTCTTCCAGAGTGGATAAAAAAGAGAGGGCTTTATCAAAGTCATAGCTTTCCAGTGCTTCGGTCATGACGCCGATAGTACTATTCATCTCAGGGTCCGCAATGCTGCTGATTTGCTGCATAAGGTCCTGGGCTTCAGTATCATTGCTCTCAAGCAGGCCCCTTAGCTTCGCCAGCATGGCGATCACGGTTTCAGGAGGGGTGGGCTCGCGGAGTGCGCTGGCAGCTTCGTCAATCTGACCTAACTCCGTGAGAACTGGTTCAAGCGCTTCGGAGACTTGCATCAGTTCGTTGATCACAGGTTTACCTGCCTTGCAGGCAATCTCCAGTGAGGCGGCAGCCTCCTGGACTGTCCTGGCGCCGATGCTCCCTGCTATTCCCTTGAGTGAATGAGCTTCGCGCTCCATGGTCTCAGTTTCATCAGCGTCAAGGGCCGTCTTGAAACGCTCGACGAAAGATTTTTGTCCCTCGCGGAACTTAAGGAGTAGACGTCGGTAGAGAGCACCGTTTTGCTGTGTGACCGCCAGACCGGCGACCGTATCAATCAGTTTCAGTTCTGGCAGAGCAGTGCTTGGTTCTTTTTTCTTTACGATGGTCGATAAGGGACTGCTGGATACAGTAATCCATCTCGCCATAGTCTCGAACATCACAGATACGTCAATCGGCTTGGAAATGTGGTCGTTCATCCCGACTTCCAGGACACGATCCCGATCAGACGCCATGGCGTTTGCTGTCATGGCGATAATAGGTAACTCTGTGAAACCGGGTTGAGCACGAATTTTTTCTGTTGCCTCAAAGCCATCCATCACAGGCATCTGGCAGTCCATGAGGACTCCGTCGAAAACCTCTTGCGCAAGAATATCCAGGGCTTCCTGCCCATTATTGGCGAGAGCAACCGTCATACCGTTGCTTTCCAGCAGTTCTATCGCCAATTCCTGGTTGAATTCATTGTCTTCGACAAGGAGTATCTTGGCGCCAGATAGTTTCTCTGTGGCTAAGTCACCACTTCGCTCGTCGTTGCCCACGATGACCTCGTGAGCTTGAGCCAGACCCATCAAAGCGGTGAAGCTGAATGTGGTCCCCACCCCCAGTTCACTTTCGCAGTTAATTTGGCCTCCCATCAGCTCGACAAGTGTCTTGCAGATGACCAACCCGAGACCAGTCCCGCCGTACTTCCGGGTGGTGGAGGTGTCGCCCTGGGAAAAGGATTGGAAGAGTCCAGATTGCTGTTCGGCCGACATACCAATGCCGCTGTCCTCGACAGTAAAGCCAAGTAGGACCTGGTCGCCTTTTTCCTCCTTAAGCTCGGCGAGAAAGTGAATGCTGCCCTGAGGCTCGGTAAACTTGACAGCGTTGACGCCGAGGTTGATCAAGATCTGGCCCAGCCGGAGCGGGTCACCTTTCAGATATGTCGGGACATTCTCTGCGGTGAAGGTGAGGGAAATACCCTTCTGCTCGGCTTCGAAGCTGATGACATTCTTCAGGTTGTCGAATGTCGCTTCCAGGCTGAAGGGGATATCTTCAAGGGTCATCCGTCCCGCTTCGATCTTGGAGAAATCAAGAATGTCGTTGATGATCCCCAAGAGGTTGGTTCCTGAAGTGTGAACCTTCTCGATGTAGTTGCGCTGGCGTTCGGTCAGGTCTGTTTTCAGTGCGAGGTCGGATAGTCCGATGATAGCGTTCATCGGGGTCCGAAGTTCATGACTCATGTTGGCCAGAAAGTCAGACTTTGCCTGGGTAGCTTTTTCGGCGATAACTCGTGCGGCCATCAGTTCATCTTGAAACGCTTTGAGCTGAAGTATCCGGCCAACCCTGACGCGGAGCGTCGAGAGTTTATAGGGCTTGGTGATGTAATCGTCAGCGCCGACAGCAAAGCATTTTTCTTCGTCACCTTCGTGGCCGGTGATGAAGACTACTGAGATGTGTTCAGTTTGTGGATCTGCCTTAAGTTTTGTGCAGATTTCCAGCCCATCAATTTCCGGCATGTTCAGATCGAGCAAGAGTAAATCTGGTTGTTTGTCTTGAATCAGACCAATAACACCCAGGCCGCCCTCTGAAGTGAAAATTCGGAATTCGTTTTGCAGCATCCTTTGCAGAATTCGGGTGTTCCGCGCGTCATCATCGATGATGCCGATTAGTGGCGAGTTGTCGCTGATTTCGGCCTTTTCTTCCATCCCGGGATATTAGACTTTTTGGGGCCGCAAAGGAAACATGGCCTGATTGGTAGATCCATGAGACGCATGTCTCTGGCATCTGACAGTCAACGCAACGGGGGCAGGGTTTGAGACAGTTGTCCTCGGTTGTAAATTTTTCTGGTGCCTACTTGAGTGTTGGATAGCAGAGGCTTAATGTCTAGAAGTCGTCGGATGTCGAACTAATTCAGCTATCGGGAAAGCCCATGCAGCCAAATATCACGATCCAGTATCAGTCCGTGCCACGTTTTGAGTTGGGGGACATGGAGGCAGTGGCTCATCTTGACGAGCATGGATTTGTTGTACTGGCCAACGCTTTGTCAGCACAGGAAGCTGAACATGCAATGAGTCTGTTGTGGGACTATCTTGAGGGGCTGGGAACCGGGATTGACAGGACAGACGTAAGCTCCTGGGATGATGACCGCTGGCCTACTGCTGTCCATGGCGCCATCTTGCCCAGCTATGGTATCGGGCATAGCGCGGCTCAGTGGTATATCCGGGATATTCCCAAGGTCAAACAGGCATTTGCCCAGGTCTGGGACACCAATGATCTGTTGGTGAGTTTTGACGGAGTCACCATCTGGCGACCCTGGACCTATGAGAGGAACTGGCGGACGAACAAATTACTTCAGTGTCACCAAGATATATTCGAGCAGAACCATTTGCTTTAGGAATTGCATTTGTTTCAATTTTT
>CAXPUI010000029.1:0-4350 GCA_964220205.1 Candidatus Allofontibacter communis
CCATGCCGATCAGCAGGACGTCGCTACCTGCGGTTCTTGCCAATGATGCCATGGTCGAGAGGTTGCTGCTTATCTTGTCAATCGGGTAGCCACGCAGACCATCATTGCCACCAAGTTCCAGCACGAGAATATCAGGTTGGTGGATTGCGAGGGTTTTAGGTAACCTTGTCAGCCCTCCACCCGTGGTTTCTCCGGATACACTGGCATTGATAACCTCGTAGTGCGGATACTGTTCTTTGAGGCGGTCGGATAGGAGGCTTACCCAGCCCTGATCAGCGTCCATGCCATAGGCAGCGCTTATGGAATCGCCGAAGACGACAATCGTCTTTGCGTTGACGACAGGACTCAGAAAAATCAGGAGACCGATGACTGCTGAAAGAAGATGTTGGGTGATATGTGTGTTAGATGGATAAATGATGATCAAAGCAATAGACCTTGGTAAAACTGTGAGCACCTCTGAAGGGCCACTTACCATATTGAAAGGGATTAACCTCGAAATCAAGAAATCCGAAAGTGTTGCGATAGTGGGCGCTTCAGGTTCAGGTAAGACCACGTTGTTGAGTCTGCTGGCAGGGCTTGATACGCCGAGCAGCGGACAGATTTGCCTGGGAAACTATGATTTGACCGCACTGAACGAAGAAGAACGGGCCCATGTTCGTTCTGAGCTGGTCGGTTTTGTCTTCCAATCGTTTCAATTGCTGGCTAGCTTGACGGCTATCGAAAACGTCATGCTACCGTCGGAACTTAAAGGCGATCGGCTCGCTGAAGAGAAAGCCCGGCGACTCCTGGAGCGAGTCGGCCTTGGACACAGGATGAATCATTATCCCAGACAGTTGTCGGGTGGTGAGCAGCAGCGGGTGGCGATTGCACGGGCGTTTGCCTCGTCGGTAGACATCCTGTTTGCTGATGAGCCTACCGGGAACCTGGACACTGGTACAGGCCAGCACATCATTGATCTCATTTTTGACCTGAATGAAGAGTTTGGTACAACGTTGGTTCTCGTTACTCACGATCAACGCCTCGCGGGCCGGTGCCAGCGTTCAATTCAGATAACGTCAGGCGAAGTGGTAATTGAACCTGACGTTCAGGTTAGCGCTTAGCTGTTGGCGGCATTGATGATCGTTATCAAACTTGCGCTCAAATTGCTCTGGCGCGATTGGCGTGCTGGAGAATTGAGCCTTTTGCTGGCCTCGTTGGTTATCGCTGTGGGCTCCGTGACTACAGTAACTCTGTTTGTCGATCGCCTGCAGCAGGCTCTGCTGGCGGAATCAGCGACCTTCCTTGCGGCTGATCAGGTGATCAGTTCAACGGAGGCAGTTAATCCTGAAATTCTGGATGAAGCCCGTGCCAGGGGTCTGAAGACATCGACGACGATGAGCTTTCTGTCGATGGTTTTTTCCGAAGATCGGGCCCAGTTTACGTCCGTTAAGGCAGTGGACGACGACTATCCGCTGCGGGGCCGTCTCATTGCCGGAGAGCAGCCGTTTCTGCGCGGAG
The DNA here is from genome assembly GCA_964220205.1 of Candidatus Allofontibacter communis. Classification (GTDB taxonomy): domain Bacteria; phylum Pseudomonadota; class Gammaproteobacteria; order Pseudomonadales; family Azotimanducaceae; genus UBA9659. Next base: position 1,498 of record CAXPUI010000029.1, read on the forward strand.
CGCCCGTTGATCGAGGCCCGGTTCAGGGTGAGGTCTGGATGGAAAGCAGGTTGTTTCCGGCGCTTTCCGTGGCCCCGGGTGATCTACTCGATGTCGGTACAGCCAGCTTCCCCGTGACCAGGGTCCTGATCAAAGAGCCAGACCGAGGTGGTGGTTTCAGCAATGCCGGGCCCAGGGTCCTGATGCATCTTGATGATGTCCCTGCAACGGAGGTCGTCCAGCCAGGCAGTCGTATTACCTATCGCTACCTGTTTGCCGGAGAAGCGGATGCCGTCAAAGAATTTGCGGAGTGGGCGAAACCGCGACTTAGTGTTGAAAGTCGGATGATCGGGGTTAAAGAGGGCGCAGAAGGAATTGGTGATGCGCTGGAACGAGGTGAGAGGTTTCTGCTCCTGGGCAGTCTCCTGGGTGTAGTCCTGGCGGGGGTAGCGATTGCACTAGCTGCTCAGCGCTACAGTCTGCGCCACTATGATCATGTTGCAATCATGAAAACGCTCGGTGCAGGTCCGAAAACGGTCGACGCAACTTTTGTCGCTGTATTTGTGATCCTCGGCACGCTCGCGACGCTGATGGGGGCGGGCATAGGGTACGCCATGCAGGCGGGCGTAACCGATATCCTGTCGCCGTATATTCCTGTGGAGTTGCCCGATCCATCGCTGCGGCCTGTCTTGCTAGGACTGGTAACCGGCTTTGTTTGTCTGCTCAGCTTCGCTCTGCCGCCTATCCTCAAGCTGCGATCTATTGAGCCCGTGAGGGTGATTCGGCGTGATCTGGGTGAGGTTAACGCGGCGGACTGGGTAACCTACAGTTTCGGTGTCCTGGGTACCCTGGGGTTGATGTGGTGGTATTCAGCGGACTTGCAGTTGACGTTGCTGATCTTCAGCGGCGCGGTCGTCTCACTGGTTATTCTGTTTCTCGTGGCGCAAGTACTCTTGAGTAGCGGGCGTATTGTCGGAATGCAGGCCGGTAGCACGTGGCGTCTGGCGCTGGCCGGTATGCGTCGGCGGGGACAGGAGAACACCCTGCAAATCCTGGTTTTTGGTTTGGCGATTATGCTGCTGTTAATTCTTTTTCTGGTACGTACGGCCCTGATCACTGAGTGGCAGGCCCAGATACCAGCAGATGCGCCTAATCATTTCGCCATAAATATTTCACCCGAGGACGTAGAGCCCATTCGCGAGATGTTAACGATCAACGGAGTAGAGGCACAACCTTTGTATCCGATGATCAGGGGCCGGATAGTTAAAGTCAATGAAGAGCTTGCAGAAGAGCGTGATGCCCGGTTAAGGAACGCCAGGGATGATGGGCCGAGGTCCGGTTCCGGACGAAATCTGACATGGTCAGATGTGTTGCCCGACGACAATCGAGTTGTTGCTGGTCAATGGTGGGACGAAGATCACGAGGGAGAACCGCTTGTGTCTCTGGAGCAGGAACTGGCTGAAAGGAACCAGCTGGCAGTTGGCGATGAATTGACGTTCACTATCCAGGGACGGGAGTTGGTCACCAGGGTAGGTAGCATCAGAGCGGTCGCCTGGGACAATATGCAGCCGAACTTTTACATCATTTTTTCTCCTGGTGCACTCGATGACTACCCATCGACGTTCATGACCAGTTTCTACCTGCAGAAAGAGAACAAACTGTTCCTCAATGATCTGCTCCATGCCTATCCAACTATGACGGTGATTGAGATTGATGCTCTCATTGAACAGGTTCAGCGGATAATCGACCAGGTGACGTTGGCCATAGAACTGGTCCTGGTGCTTATCCTTGCTTCAGGTGCGCTTGTCCTGCTTGCCAGTATCCAGGCATCGATGGATGAACGATTGAAGCAGCACGCTATTCTGAGAACGCTGGGGGCCGGGCGCAGGCTTGTTCTTGGGAGTCTTGCTATTGAATTTTGTGCGTTGGGTTTCTTTGCGGGCGTGCTGGCAACGCTGGGATCTGAGATTACAGTCTTTACCCTGGAAACCCAGGTCTTTGAACTGGAGTACAGCGTTAATCCGCAATTGTGGTTACTAGGGCCTGTAACAGGTATCTTGCTGATTGGTGCTATCGGTACGCTTGCAACATTGAAAGTCGTTCAGACTCCACCGGCCAGTGTGCTGAGAGAAGTCGGATAATTCACGACAGGCTCTCCGTTATGGCTCTGGATACCAGGTGCCGTCATCGCGCTTGCGTAACCAGAGCTGCGAGAACCAGTAGTAGCGATTCCCCTGAGGCAGAGTACAGTTGTAACGTGTCCGACCTACGGCGATGTCCTCGGTGGGTGATACAGTGACAGTGTTCTGCTCTCGAGCGATGTTCGTCAGACCTCCCGGGCCATAGCAAGTCAGACGGTTGAGATTTATGGCATCGTCCATAAACGTGAGCTTGAGGGGAGGTCTATGCGTGCGAATCACCAGGGGGTCGACAATTTCTGCTTCAGCAGGAAGGGCAAGACTTCTTAGTTTTTCCCGGAATGCTCGTTCTCCGGTGTAGATTCCCGCCAGGGGGAATCTCGGTAACACTCGTGGGTCTGAATACGGCCCGATGGCACCGCTTTGCTGTCCGAAACCGGTCAAACCCAGTTCGCCGACAAGGTCCAGTAATTCCAGGTTATATTCGCCATAGGGGTAGGCGAAGTGCGTTGAGACATACCCATGTTGAGAGAGAAGGGTGGAAGCATCCTGGATCTCCATCAACATACGTTGCAGCCAGGCGGCGTGACTCTCATCAGTTAGCACTCTAACCATATGAGTATGTGTCATTGTGTGGTTTTCGATGGTGGCACCGGAGGTTGCCATTTCTGCCAGTTGCTCCCAGGTAAGGTAAAGGTTGCCCGTCCCGACATAGGCAGGGGCGACGAAGATCGTA
>CAXPUI010000030.1:0-4163 GCA_964220205.1 Candidatus Allofontibacter communis
GACATCGCCACCGAATTTCAGGCTAAATTGGCTGCCACCGGCTGGGGACAGCTCCAGCATGCATTCGCCGATGACGGCGACCTTCATCGAAAAGCCCCGAGCGCGGGTGCGGCAGCAGTTTCTGTCATGGTGACGGTTTCATAATTGGTCTGACCAGTTTACCATTACCTGATACTTACAGGTAATTTAGTGATGCAGGAATCCTGGCGCTGGTTTGGTCCCGAAGACACCGTTACGCTTGAACAGATCGTCCAGGCTGGTGCTTCCGGCGTGGTGACAGCTCTTGACCACATTCCGACGGGCGAGACCTGGCCGGTCAGGGATATTGCTGACCGCCGGGCACTATTGGATGCGCATGGCCTGGAATGGGTGGTTGTTGAAAGTGTGCCGGTCCATCAGGACATCAAGCTGCGCCAGGGTGACTATCAGAGGATTATCGCCAATTACCAGCAGACGCTGAGAAACCTGGGTGAACAGGGCATTCGACGGGTTTGTTACAACTTCATGCCTGTTGTGGACTGGACCCGTACCAATCTCGATTTTGAGCTTGACAATGCGTCCAGTGCGTTGCGTTTTGAAATGGCAGACTTCGTCGCCTACGACGTCTTTATGCTGGAGCGACCTGGTGCGCGGCAGGACTATGACAACGAGGTACTGGAGCGGGCGGAGCAGCGGTTCGCAGACCTCAGTCAGGCGGACAAAGCTCTGCTAGAAGAAAATATTATTGCCGGTCTGCCTGGTGGTGAGGGGTCCTATGACCGGGCAGGTATTCGAGAGGCCATTGCCGCGTTCACTGACATTGGGACTGCGGGTCTGCGGGCTAATCTGGAGTCTTTTCTTCAGGATGTTGTCCCCGTCGCGGAAGCAGCAGGCGTCATCCTGGCGATTCACCCTGACGATCCACCCTTTTCGCTTTTCGGATTGCCGCGGGTGGTTTCTACAGCGGACGATGCGCGTGCTTTAACGAGCGCCGTCCCGAGCCCAAGTAACGGCTTGACGATGTGTGCGGGTTCCTATGGCGCTCGATCGGATAATGACCTCGTGGCAATGGTCGAAGAGTTTGGTGCCCTGATTCAATTTGTTCATCTGAGAAATATTCGCCGGGAATCGGATGGCTCTTTCTATGAAACTGAGCATCTCGATGGTGACAATGACATGGTAGGGCTCGTCAGCGCTCTGCTGGCTGAAGAATCCAGGCGGCAGCGGGATGGCGACCGCTATCTGGATATTCCGATGCGTCCGGATCATGGCCATGCCATGGGCGATGAAAAAGGTGATCCGGACGTCCGGCCCGGATACAGTTATGCGGGCCGGATGAAAGGTCTCGCCGAACTGCGAGGTGTTATTCATGCAGTTGGGCAGATAAAGAAGTTCTAACCATGCTCCATCCGGACCGATTGTTGCCTGTAGATCCGCAGATTCGGGACATCGCCCGTCACCTTTATGTGGGCGTCAAGGACCTGCCTATCATCAGTCCTCACGGTCATACCGATCCGGCTTGGTTTGCAGAGAATCAGCCATTCGATGATCCGGTATCCCTGTTTATCGTTCCAGATCATTATGTGTTCAGGATGTTGTATAGCCAGGGTGTTCCGCTTGAAGATCTGGGCATAACGGCTGATCGAAGCGGGCCGGTGAAAAATCCCGACGTGGTCTGGCAACGCTTTGCCGACCACTATTACCTGTTTCGCGGTACGCCCACCAGAATCTGGTTGGACCACGTGTTCGCCGAGGTTTTCGGGCTTGAGGAGCCTCTGGATGGTACGAAGGCGGCACATTACTTTGAGGTGATCAGCTCGGCTCTTCAACAGCCCGAGTTTCGCCCGCGGGCACTGTTTGAACGCTTCAATATAGAGGTGCTGGCAACAACGGAATCTCCACTCGATACGCTGGTCCATCACGACGCGATTCTGGCAGATCCATGGCCGGGACGAGTTATTACAACTTTTCGACCAGATGCGGTCCTGGACCCTGAATTTGAGGGCTTTGCGGACAATCTCGACAAATTAGCTGATTTGACCGGCATTGCAGTTGATGACTATCAGGGATACCTGGCAGCGTTGCGAAATCGTCGTGCTTATTTTAAACAGAGAGGTGCCACGGCGACGGATCACGGACACCCCAGTCCTGCTACAGCAGACCTGTCAGCGAAAAATTGCGAGAGCCTTTATCAGAGAGTCAGAAGGGGCCAGTCGACGGCGGCCGACGCCGAACTGTTTCGCGGACAGATGCTGACAGAAATGGCTGCGATGAGCCTTGAAGATGGTCTCGTCATGCAGATACATCCGGGTTCCTGCCGTAATCACAATGGCCCGTTGTTTGAGGAGTACGGTCGGGATATGGGGGCGGATATCCCGATGACTACTCGTTATGTTGATGAACTGAAGCCCTTGCTTGACCGCTATGGCAATGAGAAGGAGTTGACGATTATCCTGTTTACGCTGGATGAAACGACATACTCTCGTGAACTCGCGCCACTGGCAGGTCACTATCCGGCCCTCAAGCTTGGGCCGGCCTGGTGGTTTCACGATAGCCCGGAAGGCATGCGGCGGTTCCGTGAGCAGACGACAGAGACCGCTGGTTTTTACAACACGGCTGGCTTTAATGATGATACGCGAGCTTTCCTGTCGATCCCTGCACGGCACGATATGTCCCGGCGGATTGACTGTGGTTTTCTGGCCAGGCAGGTTGCAGAACATCGTTTATCGGAAGAAGAAGCCTCTGAATTGGCGCATGCCCTGGCCTATGACCTGGCCAAGTCTGCCTACCAACTGTGATGCGTTTGAATAGGGATACGTCCTGGAGAATCCCTGGCGCTCAGGTGCCAGCCTATAATCGGGATACCCTGACCAATGGTATTGTCCATATCGGAGTAGGGAACTTCCATCGGGCGCACCAGGCGGTCTATACAGACGATGTTCTCCGGGATGACTCCCGTTGGGGAATTATCGGGGGCAGTTTGCATAGCTCATCAACCAGGGACAGGCTCTGCAAGCAGGACTTTCTTTACACCGTTCAGGAGCGAGATCCCAATCGGAGCGATAGCCGGGTTATTGGCGCTATCACTGATGTGCTGTACCTGGGGGAACAACGGGCGTCCCTGATTGAGGCCCTTTCCCGACCGGAAATTAAAGTCGTCACACTGACGGTAACCGAGAAGGGGTATTGTCACACGAGCGAGGGTGAATTGGATGAACAGCACCCCGATATCCGTCATGACCTGGAAAATACTTCGTTGTGCCGTTCCATGCCGGGCGTTCTGGCGTCGGGAATCGCAGCGCGAAGGAGGGCTGGAGCAGGCCCGCTTAGCATCATCAGCTGTGACAATCTGTCGGATAATGGCAGAGTACTGCAGAAAGTCGTCCACGGATTTACCCGGCAACTGGATCGTTCTTTGGCCGACTGGTGCAGCGATCATCTCAGCTTTCCAAATACGATGGTCGACCGCATCGTGCCGCAAACCACCGATCAGGATATTGCCCTGTTCTCTACAGCAACCGGAGTGCGGGACGATGCAATGCTTACGACAGAACCATTCAAACAGTGGGTAATTGAGGACAGCTTCATCGCAGAACGCCCGCCCTGGGAATTGGCAGGTGCGCAGATCGTGACCGATGTTGCACAGTTTGAGTCTGTCAAATTGCGGATACTGAATGCTGCTCATTCAACCCTGGCTTACCTCGGATTACTGTTGGGTTACGAGCACGTTCACGAGGCCATGGCGGATGACTCCTTGGCACTTTTTGTTGAGTATCTTCTGCAGGATGAGGTTATTCCCTTGCTCGGTGAGTCTCCCAACATGGATCTGGATCGATACAAGTGTGACGTGCTGGACCGATTTCGTAATTCTGCGATTCCCTATGGAACGGCGCAGGTAGCCACCGATGGGTCCAAGAAGCTGCCACAGCGGATCGTTCCGAGCCTGGGACTGGCCATAGCGCAGAATCGCCGATCAGCCGGCTTGGAACTGGTTTTCGCGGCCTGGTTGCTGTGTATGAAGGACGCGGATCTGGTAGGGCAATTCGATGATCCGGCAAACGAAGCCGACCCTGAAGCTGACCGGCTGGCCATGGCAGGTGTTGATGCTCACATGGCGAGAATGATAATTCCCCGTTACCGATCGATGGCCAGAAACAACCTGCGGACCGAAATAGCAGCAGTTA
>CAXPUI010000031.1:0-2107 GCA_964220205.1 Candidatus Allofontibacter communis
GCCGCTGTCACCTCAACGCCAGGAGTAGTAACCCAGACCATGAACCAGACCCAGAACCAGACCCAGAACCAGACCATGAATCAGGCTATGGATATGTCCCATCTGGACCGCCTGGAGGCGGAGAGTATTCACATCATCCGCGAAGTCATGGCGGAAGCCGAAAAGCCCGTCATGCTTTATTCGATTGGTAAAGACTCTTCTGTCATGTTGCGGCTGGCCGAGAAGGCTTTCTATCCCAGCAAACCACCCTTTCCACTGCTGCACGTGGATACTCGCTGGAAGTTCCAGGCCATGTACGAGTTCCGAGCTCGCGTCGCGTCTGAAACGGGTATGGAGATGCTTGTGCACATCAATCCGGAGGGCAAGGAGAAGAATATCAACCCTTTCGACCAGGGCAGTGCCCTGCATACGGATATCATGAAAACGCAGGGCCTCATCCAGGCACTGGACAGTCATGGCTTTGATGCAGCCTTCGGCGGTGCTCGCCGCGATGAAGAAAAGAGTCGAGCGAAGGAACGTGTTTTTTCGTTTCGGAACAGCGCGCACCGCTGGGATCCCAAGAATCAACGCCCGGAATTGTGGAATCTTTATAACGGCCGCAAGGCCCCGGGTGAAAGTATTCGAGTGTTCCCGCTTTCCAACTGGACGGAGTTGGATATCTGGCAATACATTTACCGGGAGGAGATACCGATCGTCCCGCTTTATTTCGCCGCCGAGCGACCGGTGATTGAGCGCGACGGCATGTTGATGCTGGTGGATGATGATCGTCTGAAATTGTTCCCCGGGGAGAAAATTCAGACAAAACGGGTCCGTTTCAGGACCTTGGGTTGCTATCCCCTCACCGGCGCCATTGAGTCAGACGCGGATTCGTTACCGAAGATCCTGCTGGAACTGATGGAAGCCAGGACCAGTGAGCGCCAGGGGCGTGCTATCGATTCGGACAGCGCTGGATCGATGGAGAAGAAAAAACAGGAGGGTTATTTCTAATGCCTGCAGAACCCTTTCACTATCGTGAGTCACACCTGCGCAGCCTGCTCAAGGCGTTTTCGTGGCGTATCGTTGCGACTCTGACCACGGGCATCATTGCTTACCTGATTACCGGTCAAATCGAAGCCGCGGTGATGATCGGCAGTATCGAGTTCGTTGCCAAGTTCTTCATCTACTATGGTCATGAGCGCCTCTGGCAACTGGCTCCTCGAGGTTCAGTCAGGCGGCTTGTCGGCACGCAGGCAGAGTCATGAACGAGACTGTTACGAACGAGATCAGTGCGACCAGCGTCGATGCGTACCTCAGGGAGCAGTCCGGGCTCGACCTGCTGCGCTTCATCACCTGCGGCTCCGTGGATGATGGCAAGTCAACGCTGATTGGCAGGATGCTCTATGAAGCTCAGCTGATTTTCGAGGACCAGGTTGCGACGCTCCGCAATGAGTCACGGCACCATGGGACCCAGGACGGTGACATTGACTTTGCGCTGCTGGTTGACGGCCTTGCAGCCGAGCGCGAGCAGGGTATTACCATCGATGTTGCCTATCGATTTTTCTCGACGGAACATCGCAAATTCATCGTGGCGGACACGCCGGGTCATGAACCGTACACGCGGAACATGGCGACTGGTGCATCGACTGCAGACGTTGCGGTGATCCTGGTCGATGCCAGGCATGGATTGCTGACTCAGACCAAACGGCACTCGTTTATCTGCTCATTACTGGGCATACGCCATGTCGCTCTCGCGGTTAACAAGATGGACCTGGTGGATTTTGATCGTAATCGCTATGACGCCATAGTCAGTGATTATCAGGACTTTGCGGCCCACCTGGGGTTCGAGCAGGTTACCACCATCCCGATGTCGGCACTGGCAGGCGATAATGTTATTGAGCGGTCACCGGCGACGCCCTGGTACAGTGGTCCCACCCTGATTGGGTACCTGGAAACGGTAGAAGTGCACCAGTCGTCTATGGAGGAACCGTTCCGAATGCCGGTCCAGTGGGTAAACAGGCCCGACAGCAGTTTCAGGGGTTTCTCCGGGACTGTTGTGTCGGGTCGGATCAGGCCCGGGGATGAGGTACGTGTCCTGCCCAGTGGTGAGACCGCAAGCGTGGCCGATATC
>CAXPUI010000032.1:0-4589 GCA_964220205.1 Candidatus Allofontibacter communis
CGGGAGGAAGTGGCTGATGTCGTACTCTTCCTTGCCAGTGCCAGGGCCTCATTCGTCAATGGCCAGAATATCCGCGTTGACGGCGGCGCGGTAGACATAGTCTGATGCTCTGGCTTAAAACTTTTCACATCCTCTTTGTTATGGCCTGGGTAGCAGGTCTGTTTTACCTGCCTCGCATTTTGGTGCATTTTGTTGAGGCGGAGGCAGCCGGTGAAGACAACCGGCGCCTGGTTATCATGGCGGAGAAGCTTTTCGGGTTTTCGATCATGATGGCCATCATCGCAATGGCTACCGGTCTCGGACTGTGGATCTATTACGGTATCGCCGGTGAGTGGCTCAATGCAAAACTGCTGTTCGTCGGTCTGCTTATTGGCTACCAGGTGCAGACCTACAGCTACATCACCGATATGAAACTGTCGCAGCTCGATGGCAGTTCCCTGTACTTTCGTATCTTCAACGAGGGCGCCCTTCTCCTGGTCATTCCGATTCTGATCTTAGTCGTTGTCAAACCATTCTAGTGTCTGGGAAGCAGACATCGAAGACGCCGTCCTGTTCATGACTAATCAGACCAAGGTGTGCATAATTCGCGCTTTTCCCCGATCGAAACATGCAAGCGCTCGCTGACCTGATAGAACGCTCCCTGGCTCTGAGCCAGGGGCAGTTACTCTGCTCTCCGTTTGATCCGGAATGGCGTTCGGACTGCGAGGTCCACCAGACAGCAGACCAGACTTTCTGGCGACCCGTCGAGCAGACCCCGAAGGTTAATTTTTCGGGCCTGGCAAATGCTGTTGAAGCACCCATTCATCCTGACATTGTCAGTTACTACAATAGCTACTGGTCTGGAACTCTTGAAGCCGACAGCGAGGAGGGCAGGGTTTCACTGATTCAACTCTGGAATCAGGACGACTTCGAACGCTTGATTCGCAACCTGGTCGGGCATGCTCTGAACAAGATCAGAGCCAGACATCCGTTTACAGTATTTTTTGCGACAACGGATCCTGACTCCGAACTGTTCCTATCGATCGACAATGAATCCGGTGCTGTTTTGCTGGAAGAACCCGCTAAGGCACCCATCCGTGAAGTAGAGACTGACATCAGTACCTTTCTGAACCGCCTGGAGCCGAAACTCAGGCAACCTGACATATACTAGGTCCCCTATGCAGCAGCTGAAACTCAGACCCATAAATCGACTGTCAGGTGAAGTCACGCTGCCAGGCTCCAAGAGCCTGTCAAACCGTGCGCTCCTGCTCTCTGCCCTCGCGCGGGGGTCTACCACCCTGCAAAATCTGCTGAGGAGCGACGATATAGAGCACATGGTTACCGCCCTGCAGCAGCTTTCCGTTGCCCTGAACTTCTCTGACAACTGGCAGACCTGCACAGTAGCCGGGAACCATGGCCTGTTTAATCCACCAGCCGAGCCGGACTTTTATCTCGGCAATGCAGGAACAGCTATCCGACCGCTGACAGCAATTCTGGGCCTGGTTGACGGTGAGTTCAAAATTGATGGTGATCACTACATGCGTGAACGGCCCATCGGCCACCTTACAGACGCGTTGTCGGCGTTGGGCGCGCAGATCACGTTCCTCCAGAAAGCTGGTTATCCACCCTTCATGATCAGGGGTGGAAACATAGCGGGGGGTGAAATCTCGCTCCCGGGCGACATCTCAAGCCAGTACCTGACAGCGCTTCTGATGGCACTACCTCTCAGCACAGAGGACACAAGGGTATTCATCATCGGTGATCAGGTTTCCAAACCTTATCTCGATATCACCCTCGGTATGATGAGGACTTTTGGCGTTCAGGCCAGCCACGATGCATACCAGACCTTCCATATCCCGGCTAACCAGTCCTATCTGTCACCCGGCAACTACCTGATTGAAGGCGATGCCTCTTCAGCGTCCTACTTTTTCGCAGGTGCGGCCATTGGCCAGGGTGAAATCACCGTACAGGGTCTTGGTAGCGACTCTGTCCAGGGCGATATCGGTTTCCTGGACGCTATCGAGGCTATGGGAGCGGCCGTCATCAGGGATAAGAATCACATCAGAGTGGCTGGCAGGGGTCAGTTGAAGGGGGTAGACCTGGATCTCAACCATATCCCTGACGCGGCCATGACCCTCGCAGCCATCGCCGTCTTTGCTGAAGGGCGCACCACAATCAGGAACATCTACAACTGGCGAGTTAAAGAAACAGACAGGATGCATGCCATGGCCGAAGGCCTGACCCGATTGGGTGCAAAGGTAAACACGACGGCCGATACGATTACCATTGATCCACCCGAGGAGGTTCAATCAGCGACCATCAATCCCTATGGGGACCATCGGGTCGCGATGTCATTTTCACTGGCTGCACTGAGTGGAGCGTCAATTACCATCCAGGACCCGGACTGCACTCGCAAGACTTTTCCCGACTACTTCAACGTCCTCGACTCGGTCAGCGTTTACTGATGCGACTGGCTGCGCTCCTTATCCTTACAAGCCTGTCGGTTCAGGCGGAAGTCGCTGAGTGGCAGGAAAGGCTGGACAGGGAAGGTATCACTGTATCCGTCAGGCAGGTACCAGGCTCAAAATACGAGGAATTCCTCGCCGTTGTTGATCTGCAAACCAGCGCCGCATCAGCGGTTGCCCTTCTCCAGGACAACTCCGCTTGCGCCAAATGGGTGCACCGATGCGTCAGCAGCGAGGTTATCGAAACGGTGAGTACAACCGAGCGCTATTTTCACCAGGTTACCGCCTTGCCCTTCCCTGCCCGATCAAGAGACGCGGTGTTCCATGGCGCGATCCATTTCGACAACGATCAGGGAATTACCGTCACCCTGGCATCCGCGCAGGACCGATTACCTGTAAAGAAACATGTCAGGATCACGGAGACGTACGGGCACTACCACATAGAGTCAATCAGCGCGGATGCAATTCGACTGACATGGCAGTTCTATGTCGATCCTGCAGGGTCTCTACCGGCGTTTATGGTCAATTCAATGGTGACGGACTTGCCTTTCGAGTCTCTGTCCGCCTTCCGGGAACTCGTTACAGAGCCTCCTTATGACCGCGCGAACTTTGTTTACGATGCGTCGGGCGCTCCCATTGATATCAACTTCATCACCCCCACTCAGCCTGGAGTCAACTGAAATCCATCGGCTTCCAACGCCAGCAGATATTGTTTTGCTGCCAGGCCACCACCAAATCCGGTCAAGCTCCCATCAGAGCCGATGACACGATGGCAGGGAATAACAATGGGTAGCGGATTCCGACCATTAGCGGCACCCACGGCTCTGACCGCTTTAGGGCGACCAACCCTGTCGGCGATGTCCTGGTAAGTTGCCGTGTGTCCATAGGGTATGTGCGTCAATGCTTCCAGGACCTCCAGCTGGAATTCGGTTCCCCTGGGATTTAATTTCAGATCAAAGTCTTGCCGCTCCCCACCGAAGTACTCCTCAAGTTGAGTCACTGCGTCCAGGAACACGGAGTCCGCGTATTGCCACTCTGGCTGAATCGCAATGACCCCTTTGCCTTCAGGAAATCCGATGATCTCCAGAACATCGCCTGAGCCGACTAAAGTCAGTTCCCCGATCGGGCTGTTCATTGTTCGATAGTGCATCATAGTCTCCCTATTGTTTCAGGACCGCGGCATGCCGCCAGAGATGCATACCAGCATAACCGCGCCACGGCCGCCACGCTTGCGCATAATCGAGGATCTTTTTCTCGTTGTCCGTGCCAATCAGTGCTTTGCTGGCTTTCCTGATAACCAGGTCCCCGGCCAGAAACGCATCGGCGTTACTCCGAGCCCGAAGCGCAATATACTGCGCTGTCCACGGACCAATGCCCGGTATGACCAGCAGTTCTTCGATAAAGGTATCGTCGTCCGTTGAGCCGAAATCAAGTTCACCAGCGCTGACCCGTCTCGCGAGTTCCTTGATGGTCAGCGCTCGCTTCTCGGGCATATCAAGTGTTTTAGGATCCAACTCAGCCAGCCGGCCAGCGGCAGGAAAGAGCAATCCATACTCTGATTCATCACCGTATCGCTGCGCAATTCTGCCCATGATGGTGGTGGCCGCCTTCACAGATATCTGTTGGCCAACGATAGCCCGAACCGACACCTCAAAAGGATCAAATGCGCCAGGTAATCTCAATCCCGGCGCACCGACTACCAGGCTCGCCATTATCTTTTCCCTGACGAGCCTCTCGTTAATCACGTCAGGGTCTGCATCGACATCAAACATGCACCCGACGCGAGCGGCCAACGTTTCAACAGCATCAGGCGTTCCTCCCCAGATCCTGCAAACCAGGCTGGCAGCCTCCTTGTGAACGCTGAATTGGCCTGTCTCACCATCCACCAGGAATGTTCGACGATAGTGAGTATCCGCTGACTCTACCCCTGGTATGGCACGCAGGGCGAAGAACGTCATCAGCCCATCGAAATCAAAAGGCTCACTAAACTCAAGACGAAACGTCCTTGTTGCCCTATCATCGGGTTGCTTCCCTAACTTCTGCACTGACATCTTGCATCTTGCTCGCAACACCCGGCTCAGTTTAGTCCGGATCGGGTCAGACAAACCAGCCAAACTCAGTCATCCTAAATTTCGGTTAAAGTAT
>CAXPUI010000033.1:0-9736 GCA_964220205.1 Candidatus Allofontibacter communis
TGAAAATGCAACCGTCTTTTCTTTTCAAAGGGCCGCGAGTCATAGAAGAGATCCATCAGGACTGTTTTGCCGCGACCTACACCACCCCAGAAATAGAGCCCTTTAACTGCCGTGGAGTTCTTCGTAAACAGACGACCTAAGATCCCTTTGGATTCAGGCTCAGTCGCACACAATTCCTCGTACAGTGCTTGCAGCAATTCGACGGCGGCCTTCTGGGCTGCGTCGCGTTGGTATTCGCCGGTTACGACACCGGTTTCATAGAGATCTTGAGGACCCGACACAACCTAGCCCTTGACTCGCGAGCGTGCAGACTCAGCGTGTGCTGACAATCCCTCCTCGTCTGCGAAGATCGCCGCTGCACGATTCAGCAGGACGGATCCTTCAGTTGAGCATTCAATAACCGAGCTTCTTACCTGGAAGTCATAAACGCCCAGGGGCGAAGCGAAACGCGCTGTTCCGCTGGTTGGCAGTACATGGCTTGGCCCGGCAGAATAGTCGCCAACCACCTCAGCTGTATCAGCTCCCAGAAAGATAGCTCCCGCCCAGGTCACCTGTTCAAGGTAATCTCGAGCGCCATCAAGTGCCAGATGCAAATGCTCGGGAGCTATTCGATTCGCAACCGCAATCGCCTCGGTCAGGTCAGTTACCTGAATCAACGCGCCTCTGTCCGCAATGGAACGCTCAATGATTTCACGTCGAGGTTCTTTCACCAGCATTTCGGGCAAACGCGCCCTGATAGCAGTCAACAGGGAAGTACTGGGTGATATGGTGATTGCCTGGGCCATTTCATCGTGCTCGGCCTGGGCAAACATATCCCTGATGACACAATCAACGTCCACACTTTCATCGGCGACAATGACAACCTCTGAGGGTCCGGCGATCATGTCGATACCGACATCACCGAACACCATCTCCTTCGCCATTGCGACATAAACATTGCCTGGTCCGACTATCTTGTTAACTTTTGGTACCGATTCTGTACCGTAGGCCATGGCCGCTACCGCCTGGGCGCCACCGATGCTGAACACAAGATCCACTCCAGCCAGATAAGCTGCCGCCAGCAGGAGTTTATTTTCCTCGCCCTTGGGCATTGGTACGCAGAGAATGAGCTCTTCAACTCCCGCGACTTGGGCTGGTATGGCTGTCATCAACACTGTCGACGGGTAAGCCGCCTTGCCACCGGGCGCATAAAGTCCCACTCGACTCATGGGTGACAGACGCTGACCCAGTCTATTGCCCATTTCATCCTCGAATTCCCAGCTTGCGCTACCGGCTCTCAGCTGTTCTTCATGATATTTACGTATGCGTTCTGCCGAAAACTGGAGCGATTCCGCAATCAGGGGGTCCAGGGTATCGAAGGCCCGCTCTAAACGAGACCTTTCGACAATCAGATCAGCCATGCTCTTGACAGCACGTCCATCAAAGCGGTTCGTCAGTTCGACAACAGACAAATCACCTCGATCGCGGACATCATTGATGATCGCCCGGACTGCCCCCGCCAGCGCGGACCGGTCCTCCTGTCCGAAGTCCAGCAAGTCGGTCAGTTCGCTATCGAAATCAGGTTGAGATACGTCCAGCTGACGGATCACAGTGCCAACTCCAATGATTCTATCAATCTGCGTACCTGCTCAAACTTGGTCTTGTAAGCAGTGGTATTGACGATGAGCCGGGTACTTATTTCCGTGATCAGCTCCATGGCCTCAAGGCCATTTGCTTTTAGCGTATTACCAGTCTCAACAATATCGACGATTCGATGAGCGAGGCCAGTGACCGGCGCTAGCTCCATCGCTCCGTATAGCTTGATGATATCGACCTGGACTCCTCGTTCCGCATAGTAACGTTTGGCAGTGTTGGTGAACTTGGTCGCGATTCGCAGACGTGCCGGCAACTCTTTCTCGTCCACCAACCCTGCAACCATCAAAGAACACCGGCCCAGGCCAAGGTCCAGCGGCTCATAGTATCCCGTTCCCGCGTGCTCAAGCAGGACATCTTTACCGGACATACCTACGTCTGCTATCCCATGATCCACATAAGTAGCAACATCCATACCCCGGAGCACCATGATCTTTATATCAGCATGATTAGTATCAAAGATCAGCTTCCTTGATGAGGTAGGATCCTCGAGGGGTTCGACCCCTGCTTTGGACAGAAGCCGCAGCTCGTCGGCCAGCACCCTGCCCTTTGTCAAGGCAATCGTCAATTCCTGACTCATAGGATCATTCCGATGCAATACGACGAATTCTGGCGCCAAGGTTGTGCAACTTCTCCTCGACCTGTTCATAGCCTCTATCGATATGATAGATACGATCTACGATAGTGTCCCCGTCAGCTACCATGCCGGCGATCACCAGAGAAACCGAAGCCCGAAGATCAGTGGCCATCACAGGAGCACCAGTGAGCCTGGGCACGCCTTCAACTATAGCGGTCGTATTATTCCCTTCCAGCCTGATATTCGCTCCCATGCGATTCATTTCATGAACATGAGTGAAACGATTTTCAAAGATCGTTTCACGAATTGTTGAAGTACCCTCCGCAACAGCATTCATGGCGATTATCTGCGCCTGTAAATCTGTCGGGAACGCTGGATAGGGTGCCGTCACCAGACTGACAGACTGTGGACGCCTGCCCTCCATGTCCAGCTCTATCGTATCCTCGGTTTGGTTGATAACAGCACCAGCTTCCCTGAGCTTACCTATGACCACTTCAAGGTGTTCCGGGTTCGCGTCACGTATCTTCACTCGCCCTCCCGTCGCAGCTGCTGCAATCAGGTATGTTCCCGTCTCTATTCGATCAGCAATAACCCGGTGCGAACATCCTTTGAGAGAGTCAACACCGGCAACCGTTATTGTGTCCGTACCCGCACCATCAACCCGAGCGCCCATCTTGTTGAGAAAATTTGCCAGGTCAATGATTTCGGGTTCCCGGGCACAATTCTCCATGACAGTCGTTCCGTCAGCTAGAGCGGCTGTCATCATGATATGTTCAGTGCCGCCAACTGTAGAAAAATCGAAGTAAACATGACCACCTTTCAGACGGCCATTAGAGGTCGCCTGCACGTAGCCATCCGTCATTTCTATCTTCGCTCCCAGGGCTTCAAGACCTCGCAGATGCTGGTCCACTGGCCTTGGACCGATAGCGCAACCACCAGGTAACGACACCTCCGCCTGGCCATAATGCGCTAACAGCGGACCTAAGACATTGAAAGAGGCCCGCATTGTCTTCACCAGATCGTAGGGAGCCTTAAAACTCTTGATCGTATTGGCGTGAATCTCGATATTCATCTTTTCATCAATCACGACTTCCACACCAAGAGAAGCCAGCAATTCGATCATCGTCGTAATATCTCGCAAGTGCGGGACGTTACCTATGGTCACAGGGTCATCGGCCAACAGGGATGCGGCAAGCATTTTCAATGCCGAGTTTTTTGCACCGGATGCGCGCAGTTCTCCTGTCAGAACCGCGCCCCCTCCTATCAGCAGACGGTCCACCGTCAGGCTCCTGCCTCTGCAGGGGTCTGAGTCACCATGGTAACGGCGTGTATGTCACCTGACTTGATCAGATCGTTCAGCAAACCATAGATCTTCTGCTGACGCTTGACCCTGTTCAGGCCTTCGAACTCCGCTGAAACAATGTGCAGGCTGACTTTGTTGCCTTCTGCCACCAACTCCAGACTGCAATCCGGAAGGCCATTTTTGATAATCGATTCAACTGCCTGAACGTCCATACACAGGACCCCAAGAATAAAAGCGCGACATGTTAGCACGCACCGTGTCTTTACTTAAGCATCGAAATTCGACCGTGAACGGCTGAAGAGCACTTGTTCATTCCCCTGTTAAAGCGGTTTACACCTGGCCAACCGCCAATCGAAGTATCCTTGCAAATAACAGGCAGAAGCCATTTAATGGTCCGCCCGTTGCACACCCACCTTCAAGTTTTTCCATGATCTACTACTGTCTGACCTTACTTGTCGGATTTCTTGTCCTCTTCAAGAGCGCAGATCAGTTGGTGATCGGTGCTGTTGCGACTGCACGACACTATCAGATGTCACCCGTTTTGATTGGTCTGACGGTCGTCGCCTTTGGAACCTCAGCACCCGAAATATTCGTCTCCACTGTGTCATCCCTGGAAAACAGACCACAACTTGCTGTGGGTAACGCCATCGGCTCGAATATCACCAACCTGGGCATGGTACTTGGAGTTACCGCATTATTCGTACCCCTGAAATTCAAGCCTGAAATCCTTCAGAAGGATATGCCGATATTGTTGTTCGTGACACTTTGTGCCGGCGTCACACTTATCGATCTTCATCTTGGCCTATGGGATGGCGTGTTATTATTGACCGTGCTCGGTTTTTTTCTCTATCGACTTGCTGCTGACCACAAAGCGTCGTCAAATACTGATACGAGCATCGAATCCGGGGACCTGGAAGCAGCACCAGCCCTTAAGAAAAACAGCGCAATCGCTCTGTTCATCGGATAGCTCATTTTTCTATTGCTCAGATGCGAGTTACTCGTCTGGTCTGCCGTGAACATCGCCCAGCTACTGGATGTCAGCGAACTCATCATTGGCCTGACCATCATTGCCGTAGGCACCAGTCTCCCCGAGCTGGTCGTCTCCATAACCAGCGCATTGAGAGAACAGTCAGAGCTGGCCATAGGCAACATTGTTGGATCCAATATTTTCAATATCCTGGCTGTCTTATCGTTACCGTGCGTCATTGCACCAACTGAGTTGAGTAGCGATGTGCTTTGGCGTGATTACTCAGTCATGCTCATACTTACTTTATTGCTCATCATGCTGGCTTTTCGCTCCAAGGCGCAGTCAAGCACAAACAAAGCCAACGGGGTAATATTTGTTTCTATATGGCTTGGTTACCTCTTTTTTCTCTACCTGACATCATCGAGTGGCTAATTGATTAATAGACTCATCGTTATCGGCACGCTGATCCTGGCGACGTCGCTGGCTGTCAATTGGCTGCTTGATGACTCTGAAGTCCTTCATGACGAAACAGCGCGCAACGATCCCGATGTCTACATGCTAAATGCGACCATCGCCGAATACGCGCCAACCGGAGAACTTCAGCGGATTCTTAGCGCAGGCCGGTTTACCCACTTCCCACTAACCGACGTGACCACACTGGAAGAACCCAGGATCGAACTGCAACCAGACACTCGATGGGAAATAAGCGCGCGCGAAGGTCGTCTCTTGTCGGCGTCAACCTACAGGGAAGAAATCGTCGAACTCTGGGACAGTGTGCTGGCAAATCATTCAAAGCCGACAGGGGCATTCATACAGATCCAAACCAGCAGCCTGACCGTCTTCCCCGATAAGGACTACATGGAAACCGACGCAAAGGTCTACATTGACAGCGAAACGGGCAGGACGACTGCCGCAGGTATGAAAGCCTTCCTTGATACCCAACACTTCCAGTTCTTCTCGAAAGGTAAAGAGCGGGTGATTACAATTTTCCTGCCCAATTGATTGTAATCGGCTAGAATTCCTTCATGAACCTCAGAACCCTGACCCTGCTGCTAACGCTCTCCGTAATGGCTGCAAGCTCGAAAGGCCTGGATTCAGACCGGTATCAGCCCATTAGAATTCAGGCAGATGCCGCAATGGTTGATGAGAGCCGGGGGACTTCAATATACCGAGGTAATGTCATCATCCATCAGGGTACACTTCAGGTGACGGCAGATGAGGTCGAAATCTACACCGCTGACAATCAGGTTATTCAGATCATCGCCAAGGCCGCCAAAGACCCGGGTGAACTCGCTCATTATGAGCAACAAACCAATGACGCTAATGACATGGTTAGCGCAGAAGCCAGAAAAATCACCTATTTGGTTCAGGAAGAAAGACTTCACCTAGCCGGCAACGCCAAACTGCAGCAGGTCGGCGATATCTTCACCGGAGAACTGCTTTACTATGACCTCGGTCGAGGCATCGTCAATCTCGACTCAGGAGGGAGTAAGGGCCGCGTGAACATGACGATTTCGCCTAAACAACCTACCAACTGATGGCAGTACTCAGCGCAGCAAATCTGGCGAAAAGTTATCGCGGTCAGGAGGTCGTCCAGGATGTATCCCTTGCCGTCAGTAGCGGGGAAGTCGTCGGTCTGCTGGGTCCTAAGGGAGCAGGTAAAACTACCTGCTTCTATATGATAGTTGGTTCAATCAAACACGACCGTGGGACAGTGGCAATTGATGACCAGGAAATTACACACCTGCCCGTTCATGAGCGGGCGCGACGTGGTATCGGCTATCTGCCCCAGGAAGCCTCGGTATTCCGCAAGCTGACGGTAAGAGAAAATCTTCAGGCTATTCTCGAAACTCGTACTCAACTGAGCAGTAAGGAACAGGACGATCTTGCGACCAGCCTGATCGCTGAGTTTCGCATCACGCATATTGAAAACAGTCAGGGATTATCGCTATCGGGGGGAGAGCGTCGGCGCGTTGAAATAGCCAGAGCCCTTGCCACCGATCCGGACTTCATCCTGTTGGACGAGCCATTTGCAGGTGTGGACCCTATCTCCGTCAATGACATTAAAGACATAGTTCGCCATCTCACGGATCGAGGTATCGGCGTGCTGATCACCGACCACAACGTGCGAGAGACCCTGGATATCTGCGACAAGGCATATATTGTTAACAATGGCTGCATCATCGCTGAAGGCGATGCCGATACCATCCTGAGCAATGAACAGGTCAGAGCTGTTTATCTGGGACAAAACTTCAGGATGTAGACACCACCCGCCGTTGGTATGATATTGATATGGCTCTCAAACCTTCTTTAGCACTAAAGCTAGGGCAACAACTCAGGATGACTCCGCAATTGCAGCAGGCAATCAAACTGCTGCAGCTGTCGAGCCTTGACCTTGAACAGGAAATTCAGGAAGCCCTGGACTCCAACATCATGCTTGAGGAGATGGACACCGAAACCAACGAAGGTGCAGATGAGGAATCATCGCTGGATTCGCCCGATGAGACGATCGAAGGCGCTAACCACACAGCAGAAGCCAGCCCTGACTCATCAGATACGACATCTGACGCACTTGCAGAACCACAGGTAAACCCCGAGATTGACGGCGAGGCTTCGCCGGATGCAACCACTGAGGTCGCTGGAGAGGGGATTTCAGAGGATCTGCCCGTCGACACCACCTGGGATGACCTTTACGACGACCACATCATTGGGAGTAGCGGTGAAGCCCCGGTTAGCGATGACAATTTCCTGGAAACCCGGAATTCCACCGAAACAACCATTAAAAGCCACCTGACCGATCAGCTGAATCTACTCAACCTGTCCGAACCAGACGAATACATTGCTGAGTCCATCATCGACGGACTGGACGGAGACGGCATGTTGCAGATACCCATCGAGGACATCTGCGAGGCGGCACTCAGCGAATGGGAAATCGGAACAGAAGAGGTTGAAGCAGTTCTACATCTCATACAACGAATGGATCCTGTTGGTGTAGCAAGTCGATCGCTGCAGGAATGCCTCCTGGTACAGCTCAGCCAGCTGGCGCCCGACACCCCTTATCTGAAAGCAGCCTGCCTTCTCGTCGATCAGCATTTGAAGCTCCTGGCATCAAGGGATTACGCCCAGCTGACCCGCAAACTTAACCTGAAAGAAAGTCAGCTCAAGGAGACCATTGCGCTGATTCAAACCCTTAATCCAAAGCCGGGTAGCGCGATAACCACCTCCGCGACAGACTATATTGAACCTGATGTTCTCGTTACTAAGCATAATGGCGTGTGGTCCGTAGAACTAAACCCCAAATCCGCACCGCGAATCCGGGTTAATCCCGAGTACGTGTCGCTAATCAAACGAGGTGATAACAGCGACGCTACCAGCAATCTGAAAAACCATCTCCAGGAAGCAAGATGGTTTATCAAGAGCCTGCAGCAACGAAACGATACACTGCTGCGTGTCGCGACGAAAATTGTTGAGTTTCAACGAGGCTTCTTCGAATACGGTGAACAGGCGATGAAACCTCTCGTTCTCCACGATATCGCTGAAGCGGTGGACCTGCATGAGTCAACCATAAGCCGGGTCACAACACAGAAATATATGCTGACTCCTGGCGGCATCTTTGAATTGAAGTACTTTTTCTCCAGTCATGTATCCACAGACAGCGGCGGCGAAGTTTCCTCAACAGCGATCCGGGCATTGATCAAAAAACTTGTTTCAGAAGAAAATCCTCGCAAGCCATTAAGCGATAACAAGATCGCACAGTTGCTGAAAGAACAAAACATTCAGGTTGCCAGACGAACTATCGCCAAGTACCGGGAACTTTTGCACATTCCTCCTTCAAACGAACGTAAGGAACTGATCTGAATCAACGTCACCCAGTGAACAATGTAATAGATTAGAGGTCTAATGATTACAGTCGGATGGCAACGATGATTCGTCGATCCGGCCAATTTGCCCCTCAGCAGCAGGAGAAGCCTATGCAGCTCAACGTCAGTGGACACCACCTGGATGTTACCGACTCCCTTCGACATTACGTTTCCAGCAAGCTGGAACGTCTGGAGAGACAC
Source organism: Candidatus Allofontibacter communis (assembly GCA_964220205.1). GTDB lineage: Bacteria > Pseudomonadota > Gammaproteobacteria > Pseudomonadales > Azotimanducaceae > UBA9659. The sequence goes on from CAXPUI010000033.1 coordinate 8,541, forward strand.
TTCGACCGAATTACCACCATGAACGTCATACTGAGTGTTGAAAAACAGCGACAAAAAGCAGAATCCACTATACATGTGTCCGGTGCAGAAATTTTCGCTGATGCCGAACATCATGATCTGTATGCCGCTATCGATATGCTGGCCGACAAACTGGATCGACAATTGATCAAAAGGAAAGAGAAAACCCGCGAACACAAACACCGATCAGTCATCCGGTAGCCGTCTGCTCTAGGCTATAATACGACCATCATGATAGGTGGTCGTAAACAATGAAAATTGACGAAATCCTGACGCCGGGAAGAACCTGCTCAAATCTGTCCGCCAGCAGCAAGAAAAAGGCAATAGAGTTCATTTCGCAGAAGATTTCCTCGTCCGACCCCCTGCTCGTCACCGGTCAAGTCTACCGTGGCCTGATAGATCGCGAAAAACTCGGCACAACAGCTATCGGAGAGGGTGTCGCTATCCCCCACTGCCGCCTCGCCAAGTGTAAGAAAACGATCGGCGGACTGTTTGTTTTTTCTGATCCTATTGATTTTTCCGCGCCAGACGATAGAGGGGTTCGTATCGTCTTCGCGCTGGTTGTGCCAGAACAGGAAACCAATGAACACCTGCGCACCCTATCAATGCTGGCCAGCGGTTTTAGCAGCCTCAAGACGCGGCAACGGTTGATGACAGCAGGCAGCAACGATGAACTCTACCAGGCCGCTCTTGCCATAGGAGCGGACTGATGACTTCGCTCGTGATCATTAGCGGTCGTTCCGGTTCTGGAAAGAGTACAGCCCTGCATGTGCTGGAGGATATTGGCTATTACTGTATCGACAATCTGCCAGTAACGCTGCTCTCACCTCTCGTGGACCGGTTGAAAGAGGAGCAGAGAATTGAACGTATCGCCGTGGGTATCGATGCCCGCAACATTGCGGATGATCTGATTCTGTTCCCTGAAATCATCCAGAACATCGACAAGGATGAAGTCACAGTGATCGTTCTCTATCTGGACGCCTCCAGCCCCGCACTCGTTAAGCGATTCAGCGAGACTCGGCGCAAGCATCCGCTGACCAACGAGCGACAGGACTTACGCGAAGCACTGGACCAGGAGACCAGACTGCTCGATCCAATATCTGCCTTGGCTTCTCTATCCATCGACACCACCGATATGACCATCCACGAGTTGCGCGATGAGATTCGGATACGCCTTG
>CAXPUI010000034.1:0-6835 GCA_964220205.1 Candidatus Allofontibacter communis
CCCTATCTGGCGCGGTGGCGGTACCACGTTTGCAGCCAAGCCCCGCGATTTCTCCAAGAAAGTTAACAAAAAGATGTATCGCGGTGCGATGCAGGCCATTTTGTCGGAGCTGGTACGTCAGGAAAGGTTGATGGTGACCAGCGAATTCAAGGTCGAGGCTCCAAAGACCAAGGAAATGGTGGCCAAGCTCAAGGAACTTGAGCTCGATAACGTACTGATTGTTGTTGAAGCAGTTGATGACAATCTTTACCTCGCAGCTAGAAATCTGAAAAATGTTGAGGTCGTCGACGTACAGGGTGTCAACCCAGTAAACCTGATCGGGTTTGAAAAGGTGCTCTTCACGGTTGAGGCCCTGAAGAAGGCAGAGGAGAAACTCGCATGAATAATGAGCGGCTCTACAAGATCATCCTCGGTGCCCATATCTCAGAGAAGGCGTCGGTCATCGCAGATGAAGTCAACCAGTTTGCCTTCAAGGTAGCCAAAGATGCCACGGGTCCTGAAATCAAACACGCTGTGGAGAAGATCTACGACGTTGAAGTGAAGAAAGTATCTGTGATGAACGTCAAGGGTAAGGTGAAGCGCAGTTGGCGAGGAACCTCGAGAAAGCCTAATTGGAAAAAAGCCTACGTCAGCCTGGCTGCCGGGCACGATATAGATTTCAGCTAATGGCCTCGGGTGACCGGAAGCCAGGAAAGAAATAGAGACTAAGAAAATGCCAGTCGTAAAAGCAAAACCAACCTCGCCGGGACGACGATTTGTCGTCAAGGTCGTTAGCCCCGAGTTGCATAAGGGCGAGCCTCATAAGCCACTTCTGGAAAAGAAGTCGAAGACCGGTGGCCGCAATAACAATGGTCGCATTACCACCCGGCATATTGGTGGTGGTCATAAGCAGAAATATCGCATTATCGACTTCAAGCGCAACAAGGATGGCATCAAAGCCACCGTTGAGCGACTCGAGTACGACCCGAATCGAACCGCGAATATTGCTCTCCTCAAATACGACGACGGTGAGCGGCGATACATCATTGCGCCAAAAGGTCTGAAGGCAGGTGATCAGGTTCAGAGCGGTGATATGTCACCCATTAGAGTCGGCAACAGCCTGCCCATGCGCAATATACCGATGGGTAGCGTTATTCATTGTATTGAACTCAAGTCTGGTAAAGGTGCTCAGATGGCCCGCAGTGCGGGAACCTCAGCACAGTTGGTCGCGAAAGAAGGTCGACACGTGACCCTGCGTCTGCGTAGCGGAGAAATGCGCAAGGTTCTTGCGGAGTGCCGCGCGACGCTTGGTGAGGTATCCAATTCTGAACATAATCTGAGATCACTTGGTAAAGCAGGCGCCAAAAGGTGGCGCGGTGTACGGCCGACTGTCCGGGGTGTGGTCATGAACCCGGTCGATCACCCCCATGGTGGTGGTGAAGGTAAGACCTCAGGAGGTCGGCATCCTGTGTCACCTTGGGGTATGCCGACCAAGGGATACAAGACGCGTAAGAACAAGCGAACGGACAAGATGATTGTGCGTCGTCGTTCGAACAAGCGATAGGAGAAAAATAGTGCCTCGTAGTTTGCATAAAGGACCCTTCGTTGATCTGCACTTGGCTGCCAAGGTTCAGCAGGCGGTGGAGAGTAACGATAAGCGGCCGATTAAAACCTGGTCCCGCCGATCGTTGATTACGCCGGATTTTGTCGGGCTCACCATTCAGGTGCATAACGGCAGGCAGCATGTCCCTGTATTCATCAGTGAAGACATGGTTGGGCACAAGCTGGGTGAATTTGCGCTCACCCGCACTTTTCGCGGCCACGCTGCAGATAAAAAAGCCAAGCGGTAGAGACTCGGCGCACGTAGAGAGCGAAGGAAGAGATAGAGGAAATAACGATGCAAGTAGGAGCAAGACTGAAAGGCGCCAAGATTTCTGCACAGAAAGCGCGTCTTGTTGCTGATCAGATTCGCGGCAAAGAAGTCGGCGATGCGCTCGATATTCTGAACTTTTCTAACAAGAAAGGTGCGCACCTGGTGAAAAAGTTGCTCGAGTCAGCAATTGCTAATGCCGAGCACAACGAAGGTGCAGATGTGGATGAGCTGAAAGTTGCCAAGATCCATGTTGATGAAGGATTGACCATGAAGCGGATCCGGCCCAGGGCCAAGGGTCGCGCGGACAGAATTTTAAAGCGTACCTGCCATATTACATTGGCTGTTGCGGACGAATAGCGGAAAGCGCGAAAGACTAGGAGACCAGTATGGGTCAGAAAGTACATCCAACGGGCTTCAGGCTCGGAATCATCAAGGACCATACCTCCGTATGGTACGCGGATGGTCCGTCCTATGCGGAAAAACTGCACATTGATCTGAAAGTCCGGGAGTACATCAGGAAGAAACTTGCTCAGGCTTCTATCAGTCGAATTGAGATTCAGCGACCGGCGCAGACGGCCCGGATTACGATTCATACGGCGCGTCCTGGCATCGTCATCGGTAAGAAAGGGGAAGATGTTGAGCGTCTCCGGCAGGAAGTAGCCCGCATGATGGGTGTTCCGGTACACATCAATATTGAAGAAATCCGGAAGCCTGAAGTCGATGCACACCTGGTCGCACAGAATGTTGCTCAACAGCTTGAACGGCGTGTGCAGTTTCGTCGTGCGATGAAGCGCGTCATGCAGAACGCCATGCGCATGGGCGTAGAGGGCATCAAGGTTCGTGTTGCAGGTCGGCTGGGTGGTGCTGAAATTGCGAGGGCTGAGGTGTATCACGAGGGACGAGTACCGCTCCATACCCTGCGTGCTGACATTGATTACGGAACTGCGCAGGCGTTGACCACCTACGGCATTATTGGTGTCAAAGTCTGGATCTTCAAGGGTGAGGTGATTGGGGATCGAGAAGAAGGTGAAGCCAGTGCGCAGAGCTTCGGCTGATCACGGTACAAGAGCGAGTTAATCGGATAAAGAGTCATGCTACAACCAAAAAGAACCAAGTTCAGGAAGCAACATAAAGGACGTAACCGCGGGCTGGCACATAGAGGCAGCACGGTGTCCTTTGGTGAATATGGCCTGAAGTCGACAGGACGCGGCCGCATGACAGCTCGCCAGATCGAAGCCGGCCGGCGGGCAATGACCCGTCATATCAAACGAGGCGGCCAGATCTGGATACGGGTTTTCCCGGATAAGCCCATTACCAGCAAACCCCTCGAAGTTCGGCAGGGAAAAGGTAAGGGTAACGTTGAGTACTGGGTGGCACAGATCAAGCCAGGCAAAGTGCTCTATGAGATGGAAGGTGTCTCTGAGGAGCTGGCGAGGGAAGCGTTCAGCCTGGCAGCAGCGAAGCTGCCTTTCCCGACGACGTTTGTTAAGCGTCAGGTGATGTAACAGGTATCGCAAGACCAGATACAAGAGCAGATAAGAGTAACAGCGGATGAAAGCATCAGAACTTAGAGAGAAGTCGGTAGAAGAACTCCAGCAGGAGGTGGAAAACCTCGTAAAGGAGCAGTTTAACTACCGCATGCAACAGTCCACAGGTCAGATGGGACAATCTCATCTGTTCAAGCAGGTTAAGAAAGATATTGCGCGGGTAAAGACCGTGCTGACTGAAAAGCGCAAAGAGGCGTAAGTAATGAGCGAAACAGAACTGGCCAGAAGTGCGAGTGGCACCGTTGTCTCGACCAAGATGGACAAGACGATCACCGTTCTTGTGGAGCGTCGAATCAAGCACCCGTTGTATGGCAAGTACATCAAGCGGTCGAGGAAGATTCATGCTCACGATGAAGGGAATCAGTGCCAGGAAGGGGATCTCGTCACCATCGAGGAAACCCGGCCTATTTCCAAGACAAAGTCCTGGAAGCTCAGTTCTATCGATCGAAAAGCGACGATTATTGGTTAGGAAATTCGGTTCAGCGGTAATCAGGCGTTGTCTGATGGAAGCTGATTCGAAAGTTACGTTGGAGTAAGAAGATGATTCAGGCACAGACATATCTGGATATCGCGGACAACAGTGGGGCGCGCAAGGTCATGTGCATCAAGGTCCTGGGTGGTTCGAAGCGCCGCTACGCCAGTGTTGGTGACATCATCAAGGTAACGGTGAAAGAAGCGATCCCGCGAGGTCGGGTTCGCAAGGGGCAGGTGTTAGACGCAGTAGTGGTTCGCACCAAGAAGGGTGTTCGCCGGTCAGATGGCAGCCTGATCAAGTTTGATGGCAATGCCGCGGTACTCCTGAATGCTCAGAAGCAGCCTATCGGGACCCGTATTTTTGGCCCGGTGACTCGGGAACTGAGGAACGAGAACTTCATGCGGATCATTTCTCTCGCTCCGGAAGTTTTGTAACCGGCGGTTCGTCTAGAGGCAGAAGCAATGCAAAAGATTAGAAAAGATGACCAGGTGATAGTGATCACCGGTAAAGACAAAGGCAAAACGGGTGTGGTTACTAACCTGCTTGACGACGGTCGTCTATACGTTTCCGGCGTCAATATGATCAAGCGTCATACGAAAGGTAATCCGCAAATGGGGCAACCCGGAGGGATTATAGAAAAAGAAGCGCCAATTCAGGCTTCGAATATCGCCATCTACAACAGTGCGACAAACAAAGCGGACAGGGTTGGTATCAAGGTGGAAGACGGTAACAAGATACGGGTCTTCAAATCTACCGGCGAAGCAATAGACGGTTAATCGACATGGCTGATTTACAACAGGTTTATAAGGAAGAAATCCGATCGAAGCTCCAGGAGGAACTGGGTCTGGAAAACGTGATGGAAGTTCCACGTATTACCAAAATTACACTCAATATGGGTGTTGGTGAAGCGATTGCGGACCGAAAGCAGTTGGACGCAGCGGTAGCTGACCTGGAATTGATAGCCGGTCAGAAGCCGGTCATGACCAAGGCACGCAAGTCCATCGCGGGATTCAAGATTCGTGAGGACTTCCCGATCGGTTGCAAGGTGACATTGCGCAAGCGACGCATGTACGAATTTCTGGATCGATTGATCACTATAGCGATTCCCAGAACGCGTGATTTCAGGGGTATCAGCCCGAAGTCTTTTGATGGACGCGGCAATTTTGGCATGGGTGTTCAGGAGCAGATCATCTTTCCCGAGATTGATTATGACAAGATCGACAAGATCCGTGGCCTCGACATTGCGATCACGACTTCCGCCAAGACGGACGATCAGGCACGGGCGCTGCTCAGGGCCTTTAACTTCCCGCTGCGAGAAGCGAGTTAAGCGGGCGTATTAACAGGAACGATTTATGGCAAAGGTATCGATGGTAAACCGTGAACTGAAGCGTCAGAAAACGGCGAAGAAGTACGCGGAAAAGCGAGCGGCTCTGAAGGCGATTATCAAGAGCACGACAGCAACCGATGAAGAAAGATGGGACGCTCAGATTAAGCTGCAGAAGCTGCCGCGTAACGCGAGCCCTTCTCGACAGATGCGTCGTTGTTCGTTGACCGGGCGCCCTCATGCGGTTTACCGACGATTTGGTTTGTCTCGAACTCAGCTCCGTGAAGCAGCCATGCGCGGTGATGTGCCGGGCCTGGTTAAGTCGAGCTGGTAAGAGGTACTAATTATGACTATGCAAGATCCAATATCAGATATGCTGACCCGCATCAGGAATGCCCAGCAGGCGGGTATAGCAGCAATCACCATGCCCTCTTCGACTCTCAAGGTGGCAGTCGCCAGAGTGCTCGAGGAAGAAGGGTACATCGAGAGTCACAACGCAAGTGACCAGGAAGGCGGCAAGGCTGACCTTTCAATCACATTACGTTATCACGAAGGCAAGCCGGTTATTGAAGAAATCAATCGAATGAGTCGGCCGGGTCTCCGTCAGTACAAGAGCAAGGATGACATTCCCCAGGTCAAAGGTGGGTTGGGCGTCGTCATTCTATCGACCAATAAAGGCGTCATGACCGATCGTGCGGCAAGAGCTGCTGGTGTAGGAGGAGAACTTATCTGCTCAGTATTCTAAGGGCTGTTGAGAACGAACAGCGAGAGCGAGAGTTAGATAGAGGAAAGAATAATGTCACGTATTGCTAATGCACCAGTATCAATTCCCAGCGGCGTCGAAGTGTCGTTGTCAGGACAGGAATTGAGCATCAAAGGGTCAAAAGGCAACTTGTCCTTAACGATTCATGAACTGGTCGAAATCAAGCAGGAAGAAAGTGAGCTGAAGGTGTTTGCTGTTAACACTACCAATAAGTCTCATGCGCTCTCTGGTACGTTCCGCGCCCTGGTCAACAACATGGTAACCGGTGTGTCGCAGGGTTTTGAAAAACAGCTAGAGCTTATCGGCGTTGGTTACAGGGCCCAGGCCCAGGGCAGGAAGCTGAACCTCTCTCTGGGATTCTCACACCCGGTTGAGTACCAGGTACCTGAAGGCATAGATGTCGAAACGCCAAGTCAGACGCAGGTGGTTGTTAAAGGTATTGATAAGCAATTGGTTGGGCAGGTGTCTGCAGAAATAAGGGCCTTCCGACCTCCTGAACCTTACAAAGGTAAAGGTGTGCGTTACGCCAACGAATACGTGAAGCGTAAAGAAGCTAAGAAGAAGTAACGAAGCGAATAAACAGCTGCAATCAGGTCCCTGGGAAATTCAAGGGATCACGTGAAGAGTCAGAACGAATTATGAGCAAAAAAAGAGACAAACGTCTGAAACGAGCCCGGCGCAGCCGAATGCATATACGTGAGCTCGAAATGCCGAGGTTGAGCGTTTACCGGTCGCCACAGCACATCTATGCGCAAATCATTTCTGCATCGGGTGACACTGTGCAGGTTGCAGCGTCCTCCCTTGATGCGGATATTCGAGGTGAGAATAAAGGTAATGTCAGCGATGCAGCCAAGGTTGGCACGGTAATCGCTGC
>CAXPUI010000035.1:0-5305 GCA_964220205.1 Candidatus Allofontibacter communis
GTCAATGCGGGTTGAATCTCTGGTCAAGGAACTGAGGCTGGCGCTCGACGCGTGAAAGCCATGGATCTTAACGACTGGCTCGCCCAGATACAGCGTGTCCACCCCGTGGAGTGGGATCTCGGTCTCGAACGGGTAGGGCAGGTAGGTAAGGTGCTCGGTATCGAGCATCCGGGTGAAAAGGTGGTGCTCGTTGCGGGTACGAATGGCAAAGGATCCACGTGCCAGTACCTGTCTGACATGGCGAGGGCTGCAGGTCTCACCGTAGGAGCTTCGACATCGCCGCACTTATTCCAGTTTAATGAGCGTATTGTCATTGACGGGCAACCAGTTGCCGATTCACTGATTGTTGAAGCTTTCGAAGCTATTGAAGCAGCTCGAGGAGAAACCTCCCTGACTTACTTCGAATTTTCTTCATTGGCCTCGATGTTGATCTTTCAGTGGAAAGCCGTTGATCTGTCGATTCTAGAAGTTGGTCTGGGTGGTCGACTTGATGCGATGAATATCGTTAACCCGGATCTGTGTATTATTACCTCAATAGATCTTGATCACGAAGCCTGGCTTGGCGATACCCGGGAAGCCATAGGGTTGGAGAAGGCAGGTATCTTGCGACCAGGTGTGCCCCTGGTCCTTGCCGACCCGGTACCTCCGGAATCAGTGATGTGCCAGGTAGAGAAGTTGAACGTACCTTTGCTGGCGCTAGGCCGTGATTTTTTTGTGCCCGAATCATTAGAGTGTTCGTTGCCATCTCCCAGCTATGCTGCGGCCCGACAGGCTGCGCAGTTGTTGGACCTAGGACTATCCGACGATCAACTGACGGCTATTGCCGGTGCCAGTAGACTGCTGGGCAGAAAGACCTGGGTCAAGTCAGGCTGTAACTATTTGCTCGATGTGGCGCACAACCCGGCAGCCGCCAGGCTCCTCGCTGACTATCTCGGCAGCTTGCAGCTCTCCGGAGATGCCCATGCGTTGCTGGGTATCTATGCGGACAAAAACATTGCTGGTGTTACAGATGCATTTAAAGGGCTGTTTTCAACCTGGCATCTGACCGACCTGAGCGAGGAGCGTGCGGCGTCTTCCGAGAATGTGGCTGCAGAACTTCCGGATGAAGATGCCGGGAAAATTTATACCTATGCTAATATTAGTACAGCACTTAAGACAGTTCAGCGAATGGCCAAACCTGATGATCTGGTCGTGGTTTTTGGCTCATTTGCAACCGTTGCTGGTGCCATCGAATACCTGGATGAGCAGCAAATTAAAGCCTGAATTCGCAGATTGTGGATGTAAAACTCAAACAACGACTAACGGGTGCAGTCATTCTGACTTCACTCGCCATTATTGTCTTGCCGGTTCTCCTTGATGGCTCTGATCGGGAGCGGATTCGTCTCCAGGCGCCCATACCAGAACCTCCGCAGATAGACCTTGAAGACATTACAGTGCGCGACACTGTGCAAAAGGTCGAACAAATGGAGCGAGCGAGTGAAGCACGCTTACCGCAGGAGGTTGTCGATGAAACGGATTATGAGTCCCAGTCGGACTTCATTTTCGACAGGAACAACCTGCCTGTTAATTGGAGTATCCAGCTTGGGAGTTTTGAGAACCGAGACAATGCTGATCGTCTCCAGGACATGCTGAGAGACAGGAATTATCGAAGTTACATTCTGCATGCTCCCAGTAATGCGGGAGATGTCTATCGTGTATTTGTCGGACCTTCGAGCAGTAAGGCCGTGTTAACTGAGATGGCCAGTCAGATAGAAGCCAGTTTAAAGCTCAAAGGACAAATCGTGCGGTACAAGATAGAAGAAGATAGAGAGCTGCTTGGAGGCTGAGTATATTGGCAATATTTGACTGGGTCATTATTGCAATCCTGGGAATCTCGATGTTGATGAGTATTCGTCGAGGATTTGTCAAGGAAGCTCTATCGCTTGCAACCTGGATTGCAGCAGTGGTTGTCGCACGGTTGTTCGCCGGGCATCTGTCGGTATTGCTCGAAGGTCAGATCGAAACTGCATCCCTGAGGCTTGGCGCGTCTTACCTGATATTGTTCGTTGGGACGCTGGTGGTTGGTGGTGTCGTCAACTTTGTCATGGGCGAATTTGTTAAATTAACTGGACTGACGAGTACAGATCGGTTTCTGGGTTTGTTTTTTGGGCTGGCAAGAGGCAGTCTGGTCGTATTGTTGGTTGTCGCGGCCCTGCATTATCTGGCTCCGGTCAAAGAAGATGAGTGGTACAAGCAGTCTCTCCTGGTGCCTGAAATCGTTGTCGTCATTGAAGAACTCGGCCCTCTACTCTGGGAGCAGGGAGAAATACTTCTCCAGAACTCAGGAGAAGAGCCGGGCAGTGACCAGAGTTCGTAGGAGGGGGTATGTGTGGAATTGTTGGCGTAGTTGGTAAAGGGGAGGTTAACTACGATCTTTACGACGCCCTGACGATACTCCAGCATAGAGGACAGGATGCTGCAGGAATGGTCACCTGCGATGGTGATCGATTGCATCTACGTAAGCACAATGGGTTGGTTCGGGATGTGTTCCGGCAGGCCCATATGGATCTTTTGAAGGGTAGCATTGGAATCGGTCATGTGCGTTACCCAACTGCTGGTACCGCGAGCTCTGCTGAAGCCCAGCCGGTTTACGTCAAGTCTCACTACGGAATATGTCTTGCACATAACGGTAACCTGACGAATGCAGAAAAACTCAATGAAGACCTGTTCCGGGCAGACCGCCGGCATATCAATACTAATTCTGATTCTGAGGTGCTGCTGAATGTTTTTGCTCATGAGTTGCAGGACGTTTCTTCAATGCGGACTTCACCCGAGGAAATTTTTGAAGCTGTACGTCGGGTCCATGAACGAGCGGTCGGAGCCTATGCTGTTGTCGCTCTGATTACGGGTTACGGTATTGTCGGTTTTCGCGATCCTTGCGGTATACGTCCACTTATCTACGGTAAGCGTGAGACGGCCAACGGAACCGAGTACATGATTGCGTCTGAGTCTGTTGCGTTGACGGTGCTCGGTTTTGAAGTGATCGCTGACGTTTTGCCAGGGCAGGCCGTTTATATTGATATGAGTGGTAATGTGTTTACCAAGCAATGTGTTGAAACAGCCATCTATAGTCCCTGTATTTTCGAGTTTGTTTATCTGGCCCGCCCCGATTCCGTCATTGATCAGATCTCTGTCTATAAGGCGAGGCTCAAAATGGGGGAGAAACTGGCAGACAGTATCAAGGAAAAATATCCAAACAATGACATCGATGTAGTCATTCCTATACCGGATACGTCCTGTACAGCGGCCTTGCCCATGGCACATCGACTGGATGTCAAATATCGTGAGGGGCTGGTGAAAAACCGCTATATCGGTCGTACTTTTATTATGCCGGGACAGTCAGAGAGAACGAAGTCAGTAAGGCGAAAACTCAGCCCTATCGAGCTTGAATTCCGTGACAAAAACGTTCTGTTGGTTGATGACTCCATCGTTCGAGGGACGACCTCCAAACAGATAGTACAGATGGCGAGAGACGCAGGAGCGAAAAGGGTGTACCTCGCATCGGCGGCTCCTGCTGTTCGTTATCCGAATGTCTATGGCATAGATATGCCTGCAGCATCTGAGTTCGTGGCGCATGGACAGAGCGAAGCGGAGATAGCCCGTTATATTGGTGCAGACTGGCTTCTCTACCAAAGTATTGAGGATCTGAAGCAATGTGCCGATGGCATCAATCCGCAGGTCGAGCGATTTGATACGTCCGTGTTTGACGGTGAGTACGTCGCGGGGCAGGTGGATGAAGACTATCTGACCAGGATAGAAGAGCTTCGAAATGATTCAGCGAAGCAAAGCGAGGCCAATAATGCTGAGGTCATCGAGCTGCACAACAAGAGGTAAAACGATAGTGCGTGCAATCGGTAATGTGCGGCTCGGACAGTCCCTGTCGGTTTAGGAGTTGAGCTTGATACATTCATCCAGCAAATCCAGGCCGTTGTGATCAAGTGCAGCGGTCACATGCCTGTTGGACATAGTGGCGACCAGCTCGCGGCCCCGGTCATTGCTAAGGTCCAGGCTGCCACCTGTCACCATGGAAGTTGCCAGGCCTCCCTGAAGGTGGCCTAGCTGGTAATCCGCCCAGAGTTCCTCCGAGGTATAGTTTGTAACATCGTGTTCGACGAGCGTATCGTGGTAGTGCATGACAATTTCCCGTTCGTGGGCGCGGCGCAGTTCTGTGTCCATTGACCCTCCCAGAAAGTAAGCTAGATCATAGGAACCTGGTCCTCGACCAATACCCTGCCAGTCCAGGATGACGACGCGATTTTGCTCAAAAAGCATGTTTTCTACCCGGAAATCCTGGTGAGCGAGAGTCCACGGGCTCCGGTTAGCGACAGTTCTGTTGACGCTGAGGTAATTGCCCGCAAAGGCTTCGAACAACTCCTTGCCACCTGGGGGCAGGTGGTCGCTAAAAGCATCACAAAAGGGTTCTAGGATCTGTTGGAGCAGGTCGTCGACGAAGGCACTCCTGGGGCCGACCATATCGGGAATCCAGCCCAGTTGCTCGTCAATCACTTTATCCCACCAGACTGAATGGGCAACAGCCAGCACTTCAACGGCTAATAGGGACTGGTCCAGCGATACGCCCTCGCTCTGGGGGACCATCGTCAGTGAGTCGAGGTCTTCCATGACGATAACGAAGTTTGCTGTGCCGCTTTCTATGTTTGCAAGATAGATGCCGGGCAGACCGACCGGTACCTCCTTGGCCAGTTCACGGTAGAATCTTACCTCAGCTTCAAACATACCAAGGGCGACACCCTGCGCCCGGTTTTCCTCCCACGAGGAGGGGAGCTTGACGACAACGCTTCGAGGAGAGTCTGGCGTGGAATGATCGAGCTCCAGGCGGAAGATGTCACCCATAATACCGACACCCTGGCCGATTTGAGTCCTGCTGATGCCCGCCACTTCCGTTTGCAGGACGTCAGATAACCAGTTGATGGTGACGTCGTCGATAGACTTTGGGATCATATCCTTTGTCTTACTACTTGAATTGAGGGTCCACTATGTTTGATTTCAGCGGAAAAGTCACACTCGTTACCGGTGCCAGTTATGGTCTGGGTGAAGAATTCGCTTATGCGTTTGCCGATGCAGGCGCCGATCTTATTCTGACTGCACGCAGTGAAGATCTCTTAATGGCGGTAGCGGACAAGTGCCGGGAAAAAGGTCGCAAGGTCACGGCTGTTGTTGGCGATGTCTCTGTAGAGGCAGATGTGTTGGATGTTATTGCTAAGGGTATGAGTGAGCACAATCAGATAGATGTGCTCATTAATAATGC
>CAXPUI010000036.1:0-2836 GCA_964220205.1 Candidatus Allofontibacter communis
GGTTGTCCGTGTATGAAGCCGTTATCAACTGCGTTGGGAATCTCCCGGCAGAATCGTCTGCATCCGGTCGTGCGGTGCACTCAGCATGCTTCTGTTCTCCGCACGGGTGCGAGTCGTCGTGTCAGGCGATGCCAGTCAACCGCCATTTTCTGCCCTTCTAGTGGTTCTCTCGTGCTGACTGGTACATACGTTAAATGAAAGTGCCATTATCGGCGCTTCATTCCAGGGTCAGCGGGTCCAGTTCTGTGCCGGGCGGGTAGTTATCCGCGATCTGGTACATGCCATCGATAGTGATCTCAGACCTGAGGGTCATGTTGTCACCAGAACCGGATACAACAGGGCCGAGCTTGGCGATGGCGCATCGATTTTCATTCATTAGCGAATCCACAACGGTCAGCATGAGACCCTCTTCCGCTGCTTCCAGCGCCAGGCCTGTGAGCGTGGATTTGAGCATGCCACCATGAGCCTCAAAGGTGACTGTACCCTGTAACCTTAAACTACCGGAGGCGCTGCCATCCGGTGCTATGGCCAGATCGCCGCCAGGTTCGGCTTCGAAAATAATCGCTCCATCATCAGCCCGGGTCGCACCGTCACTCACGGTGATAGAACCGCCGGCGGCCTCAACATAGTTCCTGAAGCTGGCCTTCACCCCCCAGGTCAGTTTATTGAAACTCATCTTTGCTCCCCTTGTGCAATAGCCTCTAGAATGGCGTAATCCGCAAAAAAATGCATCAGAATGAGAGTTTGGGGTAAATGAATTTGCAGCGACTATATGAAACAGTGATGCGACCCCCGCAGGTGTTTTTCCTCTTGATTAAGAGTTTTGCCTTGTTTTTAGGTGCGCTGTTTTTGTTCGGCTGTTCGGAGGGTCCGGAGCAGAAGCAGCACAATGATCCTGATAGATACATCGTTAACAGGGACATAGTGTGGGCATCGCCACAGGGCTTTGATCTCACCATGGATGTTTACACGCCCAAAACAGGCAGGGCCACTTACCCGGTTATCGTGATGTTCCACGGGGGCGGCTTTCTTCTCAATGATAAATCGATCATGGACCAGGCGGCAGCGTATCTTGCAACGAATTCGGAGTATGTCGTCTGCAACGTGAATTACCGCCTGCTTTCTGACAGGGACAATACCACGACACTTGATGAAATTGTCGGGGATGCCTTTGGCGCAGTCCTGTGGGTTAAGGATAAGATTAAGGCGTACAAGGGCGACAGTCGTCGGCTTGTTGTGACCGGTGACAGCGCGGGTGGGCATCTGGCAGCGATGATTATCAACATGGGCATCGAGATCAGCGCTGGTGGGTTTTCACTGGACTCCCTGCGATTTCTGCCATCTTACCTCCCGCAGGGGGAGACTGTGGCAGAGGTCAGGGAGCGAGGCGGTATGGCGGTTCAGGCAGCAATACTCAGTTACCCTTTTGACTTCTATGAGAGTGCTGTTGAAGGTTTTGAGAACGGCACTAATCCACTCTGGCTGATTAATGGAGTGATGGGCAGGGGCGTGTTTGGCGATGAGTTTAACGTGTCTGATCACCCGTTGATGTACAAAGCGCTATCGCCGAAAGACAACATTCCTTCGACCTCCGAGCGTCGCCTGCCGCCCCAATTGCTGATTGTCGGGAGTGAGGATCCATTAGTTACACCTGCGTCGGTAAGAGATTACGATGCTGCGCTTCGGGCAGCGGGCCATGAAACGCAATACTGGGAATACGAAGGCCAGTCTCACGCTTTTCTCGATTCCGGTTCCAACATGCTGCTGGGTTCGAGTTTTGCCGCCGACGCGCCTCCAGCCCTTGATGTGATGATTGATTTTCTCGATCGGGTCTTTTACCAAGATGAATAGAGGAACTTTGACGAGATAACCACTTGGCCTATCCGGATCTGATCCTGTGGACACTCGATACCGTCCTTGTCGTTCGGGACCGAAGCAGGATGTTGTCATTCAATTTACCAGGAGAAAGAGATGAACCACCTGTCACTTGATATCACCGATCGGGTAGCGACGGTGACCTTTGACAATCCACCGCTGTCAGTCATGACCCCTCAAACGATTCATGAACTTCACGAGATGCTGCCGACGCTTGCTGGTGATGATGTCCGGGCCGTAATCCTCACAGGCAGATCAGAAGAGTACTTTGTGCGCCATTTCTCGGTGGAGGAACTGGACGCGAGTGCACAGGGGGAGGGCAGCAGCTGGGATGTCAGCATGGATGATGTTCTTCTGGAGCTTGAGCAGTTGCCTAAGCCTGTGATTACGGCACTGAATGGTACGGCTCTGGGTGGCGGCCTGGAGTTGGCACTGGCAACTGATATTCGGGTTGCCAAAAATGGTGCTTTTCGTTTCGGGCTGCCGGAAATATCGGTCGGTATTCTTCCGGGTGGTGGTGGCACCCAGCGATTGCCGGCCTTGATCGGCAGGCAGAACGCATTAATGATGATGTGGCGGGCAAAACTGCTGACGCCCGACGAGGCACATGAAGTCGGTATCATTGATGAACTGGTGCCTGAAGACAGCAGTGAAACAGTACTTGATCGGGCACTGAGTATTGCTGGTGACATAATCCAGCGACCCCCGCTGGCAGTTGCCCATATCAAGCGCCTGGCAAGGCAGTCTCAGCAGCCGGTAACAGCCGATATGCTCAAAATGGAATCCCGACTGTTCGCTGAGTTGATGCAAACAGAAGAAGCGAAGGCGCTGCTGGCAGAGGTTGCGTCAGCTCATCGCCGGGAGAGAAGCTGACCCAAACAGACTCAGCGTTCGGATAAACTGCTCGGCGGGTAACGCCGCAGGGTATACATTTCGCCTCGGTTATCTTAGTCCCTGATGG
>CAXPUI010000037.1:0-6387 GCA_964220205.1 Candidatus Allofontibacter communis
TGGATTGAGGGCGAGGTAGAGGCTGGCAACCTCTATGATGAAGGACAACTCGCAGACAAACTGGAAACCTTTCGCCGTGAACTGAGTGATATCCAGGATCTTTCTTTTGATACTATTTCCGCTGCCGGCCCAAATGGCGCCCTGTGTCACTACAACCACCTGAATGGCACGCCTGCGCCACTGCAAATGAACAGTCTCTATCTAGTCGACTCGGGCGGTCAGTATCTTGACGGCACCACTGACATCACCAGGACAGTCGCAATCGGCGAGCCGACCGCTGAGCACAGGCAGATGTTCACCCTGGTACTGAAAGGACACATCGCCCTGGCCCGTGCTGTGTTTCCCAGGGGCACGTCAGGAATACAGCTCGATATCCTCGCCAGGCAATTTCTCTGGTCAGCAGGCCTGGATTATGACCACGGCACAGGACACGGCGTAGGGGCCTTTCTCAGCGTCCACGAAGGACCTCAGCGAATCAGCAAGTCCGGCCCACAACAGGAATTATTGCCAGGGATGGTCATTTCAAACGAACCGGGCTACTACAAGGAAGACTGCTTTGGCATCCGCTGCGAAAACCTGGTCGTCGTAATCGAGAGAGACGATCGCATGTTGGCGTTTGAAACAATTACCTTTGCCCCATTCGACAACAGGCTTATCGACCTCACGCTGATGACGGCCGAGGAAATCGACTGGCTGAATAACTATCATGCCGAGGTCAAACGGAAACTCTGCAAAGAATTGAGCGGCGATGATCTGAAATGGCTCGATCAAGCTACCATTGCTGTCGCTTGATTCACTTGATAACGCGGACGGATGACATCAGCCGATACTCATGAATAACGCAGAAATTTATCTCGATATGGACGGTGTCTGCGTCGACTTCCTGGGCGCCGCCCTCAGCACCCAGGGTTACGATGCCAAAGACTACTTCCAGCGCTGGCTTGATGACCACCCGGGCGAACTATTTCCAGAAGCTCTCATCGGCAAAACCCCGATGGAATTTTTTACCCATCCACACATGCGGACCGCTGAATTCTGGGCGAACCTGGTACCCTATGACTGGTTTGAACGACTCTATACAGAACTGAGCCGGCAGGGGCATGTCATTTTTCTCACTGCACCGATCAGCGCGCCCGGCTGCGTCCAGGGCAAACATCAATGGCTCATCAATCAGTTCGGCAGCGACTTTAACGAGTTCATTTTTACACGACACAAAGAACGCCTGGCTCACGACAACGCCTATCTGATCGACGATATGCCTTTCAATATCGAGCCTTTTTCTGCCAGGCAGGGCCATGGCTTACTATTCCCGCAGATCTGGAACGAGCATGTGGGCGTCGAGGACCCGGTTGCGCATGTAATCGCGGGCTTCGAGAAGACGCGGGCAAGCCAGATTCCCTGACGGCCGGTGACTCAGGCCTGGACAACCGCACCTGAACTGGTCAGGGCTTCAATCTCTGCTTCATCAAAACCGGCATCAACCAGGATCGATGTTGACTCCGCGCCCGGAGCCCCACAGCTGCTCGGCAACTCAGTCGCCGTACGGCTGAATCTTGGGGCAGGTGCTGCCTGGTGAATACCATCCTGTTCAACAAACGTTTGACGTTCCGCATTGTGGGGGTGTGCCCTGGCTTCATCGAAAGTCAGTACGGGCGCATAACAGATGTCAGTACCCAGCATAATGTCATCCCACTCATCCCGGGTTCTGCTCTTGAAAATAGCTGTTAAATTCTCCTTCAGTGCAGGCCAGTCTTCACGAGACATCTGCGCAGGCAGATCACCACCGTCACCGAGCCCTGATTTCTCCAGGAGCAGCGCGTAAAACTGCGGCTCGATCGAGCCAACAGAAACCCACTTACCGTCGGCCGTTTCATAAGTGTTGTAAAAGTGCGAACCACCATCCAACAGGTTCGTGCCTCGGTTATTCGACCAGCCACCGCGGTTCATAATGCCAAAGATGGCATTCATCAGTATGGCCGACCCATCGGTCATGGCAGCATCTATCACCTGGCCTTTGCCACTGCTGTTCCTCTCATGCAGCGCAGCAACAATACCGAAAGCCAGCAGCATCCCACCACCACCGAAATCACCCACCAGGTTCAAAGGTGGTACTGGATTTTCCCCTGCCGGCCCAATGGCATGGAGCGCCCCGGAAAGCGCAATGTAATTGATGTCATGTCCGGCTACCGACGCCATGCTGCCTGTCTGTCCCCACCCGGTCATACGACCGTAGATAAGACCAGGGTTTCTCTCCAGACAGACGTCGGGACCAAGCCCAAGGCGCTCTGTCACTCCGGGTCGAAAACCCTCGATCAGCACATCAGCTTCAGCGATCAGCTTAAGGGTCGTCTCAACCCCTTCAGGACTCTTCAGGTCAACCGCGATACTCTTTCGACCGCGAGCCAGAATGTCTGCTGTTGCTGCCGGACGGCCCACCGAGGCCGCTCGGTCCACCCGAGTAATTTCCGCCCCCATATCGGCCAGCATCATCCCGCAGAATGGTCCAGGACCAATGCCCTGCAGCTCAACTACCTTTACTCCCTTCAATGGGCCCATAATTGTCTCCTTAGACTTGTCGTTAACCAGAGCCTCATGTTCCCTGGCTTTCATGATTTTTCCTGTGTGTGTCTTTCTGTGTACATCTTTCTGTTTGCGCCTTTCCGTTTACTTGTTGCTGTTTTCCAGAAACCTGGATCAGACACCCTGTTTTCCATGATCACGGTACCGTCGACGCCGGTCTAGCCTGCCGGCCCCTTAAGTTCGATCCGGTTACCATCAGGATCTTCAATATATACTGCCGGGCCATAACCTTCCGCCCCCAACAGGGGTTGTTTTGCCTGCATCGCCGTGATTCCCCTTTGCTCACAAAAATTAAGAATCTGTTCTGCGTCAAATGGCTCAACCCGAACCGCAAAATGGTCAAGATTCCTGCCATGGCGACCAGGCCCACATCCTCCCTGCTGACCCAACTCACCATTTACATCAATCAGATCCAGCATCGAAGCCCCTAACCGGAGTTGCAGTAAACCCAGGGTCGTTGTCTGGTCTTTTACCACCTCGCAGCCGATTTGCCGGTAAAAATCACGTAACCCCTCAATGTTCTCTGTCCGCAAGACAAGGTGGTCCAGACATTCAAAAGCAAATGGGACGACATCGGGCTCACGCATTAATGCGCGCCTCCGTCAGGACCTTCCCGTCTCTAACCAATGCAAGAGCATTTTTCGCCCTCCCGACATAAAACTCATCGTCCCAGAACACGGGTCGCCGGAAATAAATGTCTAACGACAATTCTGCCCCCCTGTCGGGCCACAACTCAGCGATAAGAAAGTGAACGCCCATACCACCACCAATAATCGGCGCTCTGAACCCTGCCCGGTTCGCCGCTTCCATGTCATAGTGAATAGAATTGCCTTCACTGGAATAACGACATACTGCATCCGGCGTGAGACGATGCTCGGACAGGCGTGTCAGGCTTGCAACGTCCTCAATGACCGGAGGGGGTCGCTCACCGGCACCCTGTTTGGTTTTTCCCGGATCCGGCCTGAGGGAACGTCGCGGCACAGATACAGCGCGCACACCGTCCAGGCCTTCAAACCAGACGTCTGTTGTCACCTGTTCACCTCGAGGTACTGGTTCAACTGCTTCTATACGTCCTCTGGCGATCAGGGACTCTTCAAGATGAACAGGCCGGTGTACATGCACAGTACTCAGCATATTCACATTACCTTCCGCTGATATGCCCGCTTCAATACCCGCCCTGATCCCCATGCCAATATAAAAAGATGGATCAACATGATCCCCAAAAAGACTCGCCTCGAGGCCGAGCAGTTCAAGCTTCTCTGTCTGGTAAGCACGGCTGACGGACACCCCGTTGCCTGCGAATTCAAATCCAGCATAAGGCTCTATCCAGTCCGTCACCTCATCTTCTCCTTCAGAAACAATGTTACGTTCGCTACGGTCTTGATCCAGAGTCTGGCAGGAGGATGGCCACTACTTCCTGTGAGTTAATTCCTGTGAGTTGCCTCTGCCAGCTGCCAATCAAACCGCCCACTCGTTGAGTGGACCGCCAGTTGAACACCGACTGTAACCCAACAAGACCTCCGACGACCAGTCAAGCCGAGGAGAATCAGTGATCATGACGACTGACGTTGGTATCATTGCGGATCTCTGTTGATTTGGTAGCCTCAATGAACGCAAACTCCGTAACAGACCTCCTTTCAGGGAAGGAGCCTATTGGCAACCCGGTTGTTGTCGAAGGCTGGGTCAGAAGTAAGCGAGACTCCAAGGCTGGTATCAGCTTCATCACCCTGCACGACGGCAGCCACTTTGATGGTATTCAGGCTGTCGTGCCCGATACTATCCAAAACTACACGTCTGATATTCTGGCCATCACCACTGGTTGCGCCGTGCGAATCCAGGGAGAACTGGCAGAATCCCAGGGCAAAGGTCAGCAGGTCGAGATTCAGGCTTCTTCCGTCGAGGTCATAGGCTGGGTGACTGAACCAGAAACCTACCCGATAGCAAAGAAGCGACACAGCTTTGAGTACCTGAGAAGCGTCGCTCACCTGCGACCGCGAACCAACACCTTTGGCGCCATTACCCGCGTCAGAACAACTCTGGCTAACGCGATACACAGCTATTTTTTTGACAGAGACTTTCACTGGATAAACACACCGCTTATCACCGCCAGCGATTGTGAGGGGGCTGGCGAGCTGTTTCGTGTCAGTACGCTGGACCTGATGAATTTGCCCGTTACAAATGGCGCAGTTGATTTCGGTGAAGACTTTTTCGCCGCGGAATCCTTTCTCACCGTGTCCGGTCAATTGAACGTCGAAGCCTACTGTCTGGCTATGTCTCGAGTGTATACCTTCGGACCCACCTTCCGGGCAGAGAATTCAAATACGTCACGACATCTCGCAGAATTCTGGATGGTCGAACCGGAGATCGCCTTCGCTGACCTGAGCGATAATGCCGACCTTGCGGAGAGTCTCCTTACCCATGTGTTGACCCGCGTCCTCGAGGAGAGAGAGGACGACATTGCGTTCTTTCAACAGAGAATAGACGACACCGTCTTCGACAGGATGCATTCCATCATCGATAACAATTTTGAACGCATGGAATACAAGGAGGCCATTGATATTCTCAAGCAGAGCGGTCAACAATTCGAGTTTCCCGTCGAGTGGGGACTGGATCTGCAATCCGAACATGAGCGGTATCTCACGGAGAAACATGTCGGACGACCGGTCGTGGTGCTGAATTATCCAGCTGACATCAAAGCCTTTTACATGCGCCTGAACGACGACGAAAAAACAGTGGCTGCCATGGATGTACTGGCCCCAGGGATTGGCGAAATAATCGGTGGCAGCCAACGCGAAGAACGGCTCGACGTCCTCGACAACAGGATGCACGACGACCTTATGCGGGAGGAACTATGGTGGTATAGAGACCTGCGAAAATACGGTACGGTACCCCATGCAGGTTTCGGTCTCGGCTTTGAACGGCTCCTGACCTATATCACTGGCATGGAAAACATAAGGGATTGCATACCGTTTCCGAGAACACCCGGCAACGCCCCCTTCTGATCTCACGCTGACCCTGCGGCCAACATCGACAGCCCATCACTTTTCCCAGGGAATGTTGGCAGCAGAACATTTAGCAGCTGAACATTTAGCAGCAGAAAATGGAGAACAGGGACCGTATCGCGAGTGAGGGCATCAACCACCCATCAACATCTTCCAGGTCTCCAGGTCTCCGATTCGCATATAGGTATTAGTCTGCTTGGTTTGTCCCATGGTCGCGTGGGGAACAGACGAGTAGTTGTGCCCCGGCAGCAGTAAAGTTTCGTCCGGCAAAGCTGCCAGCTTCTGCAGGCTGTGGAACATGTCCTCAGAATTCGAGCCGGGCAGGTCTACCCTGCCGCAACCATCAATAAATAGCGTGTCACCAGATACCAGGGTCTGTTTGACCTTGAAACACTGTGAACCGGGCGTATGACCCGGCGTGTGCAGAAACTCAACTTCCACATCGCCTATAAGCAGCTTGTCCCCCGATTCAACCTTGGCCATGTCATTGTCGGAAATACCCGTCACCTTCTTGAGACCATCTGCCTCAAGCTTGTTGGTGTAAATTTTCACCGGTCGTTTCTCAAGCAGATCCGCAACCCCTGCGACGGTATTCTGACCAAAGGTTCCACCACAATGATCGGGGTGGTAATGAGTGACAAGCGCTGCTGTCAGCTTATAGTCTCTTTCGTCAATAAGATTCAGCAGAGCATCAATATCCCACGCCGGGTCTACCACGGCTACTTCGCGGGTGGATTTAGATCCGACAAAATAAGCAAAATTCTCCATCGGGCCAATCTGGACCTGCTCGATGATGAGTTCGTCT
>CAXPUI010000038.1:0-5926 GCA_964220205.1 Candidatus Allofontibacter communis
GTCTCTGGATCAGGGAAATCATCGCTGGCTTTCGATACGCTCTACGCAGAAGGCCAGCGACGTTACGTCGAATCGCTCTCTGCGTACGCCCGGCAGTTCCTGGGCCAGATGGAAAAACCGAAATACGACACTATCCGAGGCCTGTCACCAACGATATCGATCGAACAGAAGACCACGTCACGAAATCCGCGCTCAACGGTGGGCACAATCACCGAAATTTCTGACTATTTGCGAGTCCTTTATGCGCGTGTTGGCGTGCAGCACTGCCACTCCTGCGATCGCAAAGTGCAGGGGCAGACCGCGCAGCGCATCGTTCAAGAACTGATGAACCGACCTGCCGGGACACGCCTTTACCTGCTGACGCCGCTTCTCGTGAACCGGAAGGGAGAACACCGGGAATTAATCGAGGATGCAAGGGTTCAGGGTTTCGTGAGACTGCGTGTCGATGGCAACATTGTTCGTACCGACGAAATCGAGGCCCTTGATAAACGTAAGAAACATACCGTTGAAGCCGTCGTTGATCGGATCAGCATAAGGGACGATATCGAGGAGCGACTCACAGAATCAGTAGAATCAGCCCTGCGTTACGGCGACGGTGCACTTATTGCCGCTATCGAGGGTGAAGCGGACAAGCTGTATTCTGAATCTCTGTCCTGCTCACATTGCGGGATTTCCTTCCCCGCGTTGACACCACAGTCGTTTTCGTTCAACAGTCCACAGGGCATGTGCCATGCCTGCAACGGCCTCGGCACACAGGTAGCCTTTGATCCGGATCTATTGATTCCGGACCGCTCACTGACTTTGCGGGAAGGCGCCCTGAAACCGATAGGCCGAATCGACGACGACAGCAAGTCCATGGGCGCAGTCTTCCATCGCCAGGTCTTTAAGCACCTGAAAGTGTCTCTGGACAAGCCCTGGCGCAAGCTGACCAAGGCCCAACAGAAAACCATCCTGTATGGAACCGGTGAGAAACGTTACAAGATCGACTGGGGCAATCACGGCGTCCATAACCAGCGCTATGAAGGACTGGTGAATCGCCTCATGCGCAGGTTCCGGAATACCAAGTCCGAGGGGATGAAGCGTTGGTACTCACAGTTTCTCGCCAATACCCCTTGCGTCAACTGTCATGGCGTCCGTTTGCGACCAGAAAGCGCTGCCGTCAGGGTCAGCGACGTCAGCCTGGTCGAGGTTTCTTCCTGGACGATCGATAAAGCCTACCAGTTTTTCAATGACCTGAAGCTTCCTGGCGCGGCTGGCGAAATCGCGGCGGAAGTCCTGAAGGAAATCTGCAATCGGCTCGGGTTCCTCAACTCAGTCGGACTGGCCTATCTCTCTCTCGACAGACTGGGACCATCGCTCTCAGGGGGTGAATCACAACGCATCCGTCTCGCCAGCCAGGTCGGTTCGGAACTGGCGGGCGTCATCTATATTCTTGACGAGCCCAGCATTGGACTGCATCAGCGTGACAACGAAAAGCTGCTGGCGACGCTCTGCCGGATGAGGGATATCGGGAATTCAGTGATCGTCGTCGAGCATGATGAAGATACCATCAGGTCGGCTGACTATGTGATTGACTTTGGCCCGGCAGCCGGTGTGCTCGGCGGTGACATCGTGCACAGTGGCACACCGAAAAGTCTCGAAAAGAACCGCCACTCGATCACCGGCAACTATCTCGCTGGACGCACTGCCATCGATATACCGGATAAACGCCGCGAACCAATCGGTGAAATCAGCATTCAGGGTGCTGCGGCCAACAATCTCCAGAGTATCAACGTTGAATTTCCACTCGGCATCATGACGGCAGTCACCGGCGTATCAGGCGCGGGTAAATCCACCCTGGTCAACGATATTCTCTATCCGGCACTGGCAAGGCAATTTCACCAATCCACCCTGAAAGTCGGACAACATGAGCAGATCACCGGCTTACAGCAACTGGACAAGGTCGTCGCCATCGACCAGAAACCCATCGGCAGAACGCCTCGCAGCAACCCGGTCACCTACATCAAGGTTTTCGATGAAATCAGAACGTTTTTCTCACAGCTGCCGGGCGCCCGCATGCGGGGCTACAAACCCGGACGCTTTTCTTTCAACGTCAAGGGAGGGCGTTGCGAGGACTGTCAGGGTGACGGAGTCAGAAAGATCGAGATGCACTTCCTCTCAGACGTCTACGTGAAATGCGAAGAGTGTGATGGTCGACGATTCAATGATGCAACCCTGGATGTCAGATACAAGGGCAAGTCCATTGCCGATGTCCTCGATCTCACTGTGGCCGAAGCCGTAGAACATTTCTCCGAACACCCGAAGATTGTCAACAAGCTTCAATTGCTGGCCGATGTAGGACTCGACTATCTCCATCTGGGCCAGCCCTCGTCGACCCTGTCTGGAGGCGAAGCACAACGAATTAAACTGGCCAGGGAATTATCAAAGATCGCCACAGGCAAAACTTTTTATATTCTCGATGAACCGACGACCGGACTGCATTTCGACGACGTCAAGAAGCTGTTAGCCGTTCTCGACCGTCTTGTTGACGCGGGGAACACAGTTACCGTTATCGAGCACAACCTGGATGTGATCAAGACCGCCGATTGGATCATTGATCTTGGACCGGATGGCGGACCCGCAGGTGGTGCAGTCATGGCCTGCGGCACGCCTGAGGACATCGCTCGGGTGAAGAGATCCGAAACAGGTCGCTACCTGAAAACAATACTGACAACCAGGCACCCAAAAAAAACCGTCAAAGCTGCTTGAAACCGGCTCTAAGGCCCGGCAACCAAGTAGAACATGTTCCATTTTTAATTGACCAGTCCGAGTCACTGGATTAGAGTGTTGCCGTTATTTTTCCTGCAAATCAGCTTCCAGCAAGAGAATTTAACGCCAGATTTCATTCATAGGGGGAAACTAAATGAAACTTTTTAAGACCGCTGCGCTAATAATGCTCGCAGGCGTGCTTTCCAGCACCGCGATCTATGCGGCAGAAACCGTGATAGAAGAGGTTATCGTGACAGCGCGGCAACAATCAGAGGGATTACAGGATGTACCTGTGACCATCTCCGCGTTGACGGAGGAAGACCTGGACCGTTACAACATCACTAACCTTGTCGACGCGGCCAAAATGGTTCCCAATATGGTCATCGCCCAGGGCGGATCCGGCAATGGTTCGAGCCTGCGCTTACGCGGTATCGGTTCGAGTTCCATTTCCGCTGCTTTTGACCACTCTGTCGCGATCAACCTGGATGGAGTCGTCGTCAACCGTGGTCGATTTATTCACAACTCATACATGGATATGCAGCAACTCGAGGTCCTAAAAGGGCCGCAGTCGCTCTATTTCGGAAAATCAGCAACCGCCGGTGTTGTTTCCATCAGGACTAATGACCCGGGTGACGAATTTGAATTCCAGATCAGCGCGGGCGTCGAGACTGAATACGATGGCACGTTCTACGAGATGGTTCTTTCAGGCCCTCTCACTGATACCCTGGGCGCGAGACTCGCCATCGGCGGTAGCGATAATGATGAACTCTTTGAGAACTATTCGTTCGATAACGATCCGAATGCAGCAATCAATGGCGCTCAGAAATACTATGGCGACGAGTCAACCAACGTTCGCCTGACGCTCGTCTGGGAACCTACCGATAATTTCCGGGCCAAACTCAAATACAACTACTCAGAGTTTGACAATGATGGCGGCGGCACGGCTTATGTCGAGGAAGTCTGTCCCGAAGGAACTCATCAACGCACTGTTGTACTGGGAGCCATATTTTTACAGGGAGTCGACGACTGCAAGATCAACGGCAATACATCAAAAATTGGCCTCAACCCATTGCTGAGAGCAGGACTGCCGGAAGGGTATGATGATGGACAGCCTGGCCTGGAGCAGGAAACGGACTTCATGTCACTGCAAATGGACTGGGACGTAAGCGAAAACTATTCACTGACGGCCATCACCGGATACGTGGACCTGAAACACTGGGAACTCGATGACTACAGTTATGGAGCAGGTGTTTTCGGGGGACTCCACAACAACCTGTATGAAAGTTTCTCTCAGGAAGTCAGGATCGCCAGTCAGTACGACAGCGCCTTTAATTTCCAGGCCGGCGTTTACTGGCAGGAGGTTGAGCAGGAATTTGACGCGTATCAATACGCAGCGAATATCGGCTTGTTGGCACCGGATCCCATTACCGGCTGGGGCTATGACTACAACAAGCACCACTTTCTGGATACCGACGTCTTCTCAGCTTTCGTCGCTTTCTATTGGGACGTTAATGAGAAAACCGAGATCACATTCGGCGCACGATATACCGACGAAGAGAAGGACGGGAAAATTGAAATACCCTATGTCCATCTTTTCCTACAGGGCTCCTTTAGCGCGCCACCCCTGATCGATGGTCTCGAATTCGAGGATGACAACCTCTCTCCAGAATTTGCCATCAACTACTACCTGACTGATGACATCAGCGTCTTCGCTGCCTACAAGGAGGGCTTTAAGTCAGGTGGCATCGATAACAGCGCACTGCCTACCGCAAGTTTGAGTCCGCCAGATGGGGACTTCAGCTTTCTCGTGTACGAATCAGAGGAGTCTGACGGTTTCGAAATCGGCATGAAGGCCAACTTGCTTAATGGTGCTATGCGCCTGAACGCAACCGCATTCAGCTACGAGTACACTGACCTCCAGGTTCAACTCTTTAACTCGACCGCAATCCAATTCAGCACGTTTAATGCATCAGCATTAGAAACCGAAGGTTTTGAATTCGACTTGCTGTGGCAGACAGATGTCGATGGCCTGTCCATCAGATCTGCCTGGGCTTGGACCGATACCGTTTACTCAAAGGACTTTGTCAACGCGACCGGCGAAAACCTCAAAGGCGAGGACGGTGCTGGCAGCGCAGACATCACCGGCTTTGTGGGCTTCACTTTTGACAGACCACTCGGCGATAACTGGCGATATAGCCTTTCCGCCGATGCCCGCTTTACCGATGATTACGCGTGGACCGCGACGCTGAATCCTTTCGAACAAGATTCGTTCTGGATCATCGATGCGGCCATCAGCTTCTACACAGCTGATGAAAAACACCAGGTGAACCTGATCGGACGCAACATTAACGATGAGTACTACATTATCGGTGGGGGTGCCATTCCGGGCAGAGTGCCCAACGATAATACTGGTGCGAATACACTTGACCAAGGCGCGACTGTGCCGCTCGGCAGGACTATTTCGCTGCAGTATAAATACACCCTGTAGTCTCTCACTTACTGATAAAGGCGGCTATCCAGCCGCCTTTTTTTTGCCTGGCCAAAATGGATGGCGTTATGACGCTCGCGCCATCCCCGGTAGCCGGGTTTCGTCATTTGTCGGCGCGAAAGCAACGCTCACAGGAAATCTCACGTTGAAGCTTTCCCTCTACCCGCGTAAATTCAGCCCTGGCTTTTTCCGGAATCAACATGACTGACTTCGACCCCCAGACTGTACCAGTGCGACCAGCGGCTACCGTCATGCTGATCGATGATCGCCCTGACCTGCAGGTCTACATGCTGCAACGCAACGCCAAAACTGTGTTTGCCGGCGGCATGTGGGTCTTTCCTGGCGGAGCAGTGGATCATCAGGATGATGCCAGCTACTACCAGGACATCATCACCCACCGCACGGACGCCGAAGCCAGTGGTCTCATGGGGCTGGAGTCTGGAGCTACCGCCTATTACATGGCGGCCATCCGCGAAACCTTTGAAGAAGCAGGCATCCTACTGGCACTCCACCAGGACGATGAACGCCCCCTGAGAATTGACCAGGCTGAACAAGACAAATTCCAGGCTTATCGTGATGCACTGAACGCGGGCGAGATTGAACTCAAAACCATCCTGGAGCAGGAGAAGCTGCTTGCTGACGTCGGTCAGATGCACTACATCGCCCGCTGGATCACTCCTCTGGGTTCGC
>CAXPUI010000039.1:0-2356 GCA_964220205.1 Candidatus Allofontibacter communis
TTCGGCT
This sequence comes from Candidatus Allofontibacter communis, assembly GCA_964220205.1. Lineage (GTDB taxonomy): Bacteria > Pseudomonadota > Gammaproteobacteria > Pseudomonadales > Azotimanducaceae > UBA9659. The sequence goes on from CAXPUI010000039.1 coordinate 8, forward strand.
TCAACCTGAATGCGCTCCGGCAGCGTGGTTTTGAACGCAACTTCGAGTTCCGCGATTATGAGACGATTACCTCCCACGTGAGTGCGTATTATGCATCTCCGGTTTTCGGCCTGGACTTCGCGTTGCACGTGGGTCGCTATCTTGCAAAAGACAAGGGTTACACGTTTGAGGTCAGACGAACCTTTGACAGCGGCTTTGCGGTGGGTGGGTTTTTCACACGCACTAATGTTTCTGCCGAAGACTTCGGCGACGGCAGCTTCGACAAGGGGTTGTTTTTCAGGATTCCGTTTAACAGTTTTCTCGCCGGTAATTCGCGCAGTGCCTTCAGCACGATCATCCGCTCCCTCCAGAGAGACGGTGGCCAGCGGCTGGACGATTTCGGGACGACACTCTGGTTTGACCGCCGTTCCATGCGTTACGATGCCCTATCTCGCAATCTGGACAGGATGCTGCCGAAGTGACGACTCGTTTAGATTTAAAACATCTTGTTCTTTCCTTCTCCTTGCTTTTGACAGGGTGTCATGTGACGTTTCAGTCGAACCAGTATGCTTTTATCAAGAGTCTCCTGGAACCGGATCAGCTTCAGCCCGAGCAGAGCTGGACGGCATCCTGGGACGGGCGGTTGTATCCCGTGGTTGCGATCAACTATGAGGGTGGGACCTTGTTCGCCGACCAGGACGGCGTGTTGATTAACTTCGATGGCTGGCAGATCCTGGACCTGGCCATCCCGGGCTCTCGGACCAAGAAGATTGCTGTCATAGAAAAAATCGTTGCCGAAGATGGCAGCACGCAGTTGACCTATGCGGATGGGCTGGGCCGGGTGCTTGGCAGTCATGCCTGCCAGGCCTGGCAGCAGGAGCTGGTCGCTGGTGCTGTTGACCCGACGGTCATGGTGATCTCAGCCTGGGTGCAATCCTGTGATGACGGTGAAACCGTTTATCGTAACCGGATCAGGCTTAATGAGGCGGGTGAACTGGTGGGTTTGCTATTCGTGCTGGTGCCGGGAGAGCCGCCGATCCGAATTGACCTGGGTTAGGTGTTGGTCGCGGGGACGATTGAACGTAAGAGAGACGTGTTGTGCCGGCCAGGCTGTAAATCGAGTATAGATAACGTGCATAGAAGTTGGCCCTGTGTTAGCCAGGGTCGCCAGACACACCTTTTGGGCGGGCACATGGGTTGCTGGAACAGTGTTTGTTATTACATTGTTTGCCACGAAGGCGATTGTCAGTAAGTTGATGGATCGTGCGTTGATAATAACTGTATTGTAAGTTGAGAGTATGTTGATTAGTCGTAAATTCAGGTGGTTCAGAGTGGCCTTGGCAGTCTCGCTGCTTCTCGTGATGTCGCCAGGGTTCAGCCAGGACCTGCGTGCCCGGGTGACGCCGCAGATGATAGATCAGGTCAAGCGGCTGTCCCCGGCCCAACAGCAGGCGCTGGCACGGCAATACGGGATTACCCTGCCAACAGTGACTGAATCGCCAGGAACCGATGCCGGCTTGGGTGATGCTGGCACGCCCTTGACGCCACAGGTGGATATAGCGGTCGAGTCAACAGTAAATGAAGATGAGGAAGAAGACGCAACCGCGGTTAATCCGTCGCTGGATCGATACGGTGAGGCGCTGTTCAATCGCGATGTCTCGACCTTTGCGCCCACCGATGATGCCCCCGTGCCGGATGAATATCGCCTGGGGGTGGGTGATCAGTTGATCGTGCAGTTTTTCGGCAAGGAAAACGAGGCGTACGACCTCTCTGTGGGTCGTGATGGCAATATCACCTTTCCGCGGTTGGGGGAGATAGCGGTTTCCGGGCTGACCTTTGAAGATGCCAGGGAACTGATCCAGACCCGGATCGAACAACAGCTCATTGGTATTGAGGCGGTGATTTCTCTGGGTCGGCTCCGAGCGATCGGTATTTTCATGGCGGGGGAGGTTCGGGTCCCCGGGGCCTATTCAGTCAGTGCCCTGTCGACCATTACCCAGGCGCTGTTCCAGGCTGGCGGGGTCAGTGCCATTGGTTCCCTGCGGGCGATCCAGGTGCGTCGGGCAGGTGAAGTGGTGTCGACTTTTGATGTCTATGATTTGCTGATGCGCGGTGACCCCACCCACGATATCAGGCTGCAATCAGGTGATGTGGTCTTTGTACCTACCGTTGAAACTGTGGTGGAGATACGTGGCGAAGTCCGTCGCCCCATGGCCTATGAAATGCTCAAGGGTGAGTCGACGACGGACCTGCTGGCGATGGCCGGTGGCTTCACCAAGGATGCCTACCGGGAAACGGTTGTGCTGATAAGGGCGTCTGTTGATGGTGCCCTGCCCACGGCAGAAACACTGGCACTGGATGACGGATCGG
>CAXPUI010000040.1:0-3624 GCA_964220205.1 Candidatus Allofontibacter communis
CCTTCAGAAGCGGGTTCTTGTAACAGCTGTATGTGCTCTGGAGGTAGCAGGTTTCCTCCACCATTGGCCAGCGGGCGATAGAGACCGGCGATACCTCGAGCATTGGTGATACCTCCGCCTGCGCCAAATTCCGCCCGATAGCTTTCCGGCGTGTCGCTACGGTGCTTACCATTATTAAGCAGCGCCAGGTACTGCACTGAACTTCGGTCAGTCAAAAGAGCGTCAGTAAAGGCGGGTACGGGATCACCTTTCTTTGGTGCCCACCCAATCATTCGGGCCACGCGATGATGCTCTGAATCCGGCAAACCGATATGAAAATCAAGATCCAGTGGCTCCGCTATACGATGCTGAAAGAATTCACCCAGTGAGAGTCCTGACACCCGTCTGATCAGCTCTCCCACGGTCCAGCCATAGGTCGACATGTGGTAACCATGTCGGCTGCCCGGTTGCCAGAACGGAGTTTCTGATGCAAGGGCCGCCACCATGTAATCCCAGTCCAGAAACGCACCTTCCTTCAGTTTCGACCGGAGAGCGGGTAAGCCGGCCTGATGGTTCAACATCATCGCGACGGTTACCGCTTCTTTGCCTGACTGGCCAAACTCCGGCCAGTATTCCATAACCGGGCTATCCAGGGAGAGCTTGCCATCCGCAATCAAGACATGTGCACAAAGCGCAACCGCAGCCTTGGTTACCGAATGCACAATACTGATACTGTCTTCTTCCCAATTTCCCTGCTGCCGCGGTCCCAGGGCACCACCCCATAAGTCAACAACCGTTTCCCCGTCAACGTTCACGCAGATCGAAGCACCCTGTTCTTCACGTTCCGCGAAATTTGCTGCAAACGCAGCCAGGATTGGTTCAAATTTTTCATCGATCAGGCCATGCACAACCGTGCTGCCCACCGCCATGTCAACTGAGCGCATAACACCAGCCACTTTTTTGGAAAGCAGCATCGTACCACAGCGGATTCCTGTCATGACCTCGCCCACTCGAGCCGCCCAAGATTGAGGTCGGTTGTACCGCCGCGCAAAGGCCGACTAATCACGTATAATCGCGGTCCTTCAATCCTGTCTGAAAACATGCTGTCAGTACTCATCAAAAAGTCCGATCCTGCTTTCATCGGCTGGCGCATGGTGGCAGTCGCGTTTTTTGTCGACTTTATCGCGGTCGGGTTCTTCTTCTATTCCTACGGCGTCTTTTTCAAAGCCATTGCTACAGAATTCGGTGACTCCCGCCTTGGGGTCTCTATCGGCACCACCGTTACGATGGGTGTTGGCGCAGTACTGGCTCCCTTTATCGGACAAGCCCTTGATCGCTATCCACTGAAGAACATTATTGCCATTGGCGCTATCAGTATGGGCAGCGGCTTTTTCCTCCTGGGCTTTGTCGAATCGCCCCTGCAGTTCTACATGGTTCTCGGTATTTTTATCGGCTTTGGATCGGGCGCGATGGGCCAGCTGGCAACCTCCAAGTTAGTCAGTAACTGGTTTGTCATGAAACGCGGTACAGCGCTGGGGATTGCTGCCACCGGTATTTCCGTCTCCGGGGTTGTCATGCCCGCTATTTCCGCACTGATCATTGCCGAGTTCGGCTGGCGAAATGGCTTTATCACCTATGGCCTGATTACGTGGCTGGTCGTTGTACCGGTTGTCCTCAAACTGGTTATCTCCCGCCCCGAGGACAGAGGACTGCTACCTGATGGTGCAACAGAGAAGACCTCTCTGGCACCCCCGCGACCTAAGCTAAAGACCAGAGAATTCCTCACGAACAGGGTCTTCTGGTTCCTGACGACAACGATCGGGCTGCTATTCTGCATTCAGAGCGCTACCCTTATTCACATGGTGCCAAGGCTGACGGACCAGGGATTGAGTCTGGTCTCCGCCTCTTATATCGCTTCCGCGACAGCATTCTTCGGCATTATCGGCAAACTGGTCTACGGTATCCTGGTGGATAGATGGGACGTCAGGCATGCCCTCTGGTTGGGCATCGCTTTTCAGGTAGCCGGACAACTGCTGATGTTTGCTGAAGACAGACCTCTGACGTTTCTTTTGGGTGCCTGCCTGTTCGGATTTGGTATGGGCGGGGTCGTTCCAATGCAGGGCGCGGTCGTCGGCGCGGCCTTTGGCCGGGACAGCTTTGGTAAAGTGCTAGGGGCGATGCGGCCCCCTATGTCCGTGATTCATCTCCTGGGAGTACCATTTGCCGGTTGGGTGTTTGACGTCAATGGTACCTATCAACCCGCGTTTCTGGCATTTCTCGGCTTGTACCTAATCACCGCGATCATGGTGTCAGGTGTCAGAGTAGAAACCCGCAGCAAACAGCGATTAAGGGCCGATGAAGCGGTCAGTTGAGCTGAATACCGCCTGCGACCGTTAAGGCAATACCGGTAACATTCCTCGCTGTCGCGAGGTAAAGGACCGCAGCAGCAATATCCTCCACCGTCTGAGGTCGACCCAGAGGAATACGGCTGGCCATCAGATCTTCAAAATTGTGCCTTTTTTCATCGGTGCTGACGAAATTTGATGGCAGGAGGTGATCAAGCCACATAGCTGTTCCTACGATCCCGGGACACACAGCGTTGACCGTAATGTCATGCTCGGCTAGTTCCAGGGCCAGGGACTGAGTAATACCAACCGCTGCGAATTTCGATCCACAATATGCAGACATGTTGGCAACACCCTGTTTCCCGGCTATGGAGGCGGTATTCACGATAGCCCCCTGACTAGAATTCCTGAGGGTACCCAGGGCAGCCTGTGTCATGAGAAAAATCCCCTTGGTGTTAACCTCGAAAATTCGATCCCACTCTGCTTCATCAAATTCCGCTACGCTTCCCGAGCCAACAACACCTGCGTTGTTGACAAGTATATCGAGCCCCCCAAAGCACTCGACGGTTTCCTGTATCGCTGCCGCACAACTGTCAGCTCGTGTGACATCAAGTTCGACGCTGCTGACCTCTCCGACCTGACTGGCGGCAGCATTCTGGAGATCGTCTGCCGACGCGAGGTCATAACTCCAGTCACCACCTGCACCACCGACATCACCAACCATGACCTGATGTCCGCCGGCAGCAAACGCCTGCACAATACCAAGGCCTATACCCCTGGCACCGCCTGTTACGAGTACTGTCGCCATCAGGAGTCCTTTAGCTCGACGAGAATCGCGTGATAGTCCTCGCCTTCGTTGGTCGCTGTCTCGATATGGCCCTTGCGAATAAAGTCAGCGGTTCCAGGCGACGGGCTGAATTCTATTTCACCGCCCAGAGAGCCGCCCGTGCCGTCATGAAACTGGACCTTCAGGGGACCTTTACCTGAGATATTCAACAGGAAGTAATCATGCTTGTGCTCGTGCTTCTGAATTTCTCCGCCTGCAGGGACGAATTGGTTCCAAACCCTGACTTCGTCATCTTCGTAAACAACCTGCGTGGCAATATCTGCGAGTTTCTCAGTCATCCATAAATCCCTTCAGCCGGTCATGTGCAGCGAGAAAGTCTTCCATAAAATCGTAGACTACCTGGCGCGCGGACAGTGATTGATTCATCATCCCTACACCCTGGCCAACCCAATATGTTGCCAGTTGTTTCGCCCCCTCATGGCCACCCTCTGCCAGTTTTGTCACCTTCGCCAG
>CAXPUI010000041.1:0-23053 GCA_964220205.1 Candidatus Allofontibacter communis
ATTTGGCGCAGGCGGAGGTATCACCAATGCTCGTGGTATTGCCGGTCTCTATCGCCCGCTTGCCAATGGTGGAGGAAACCTGCTACCACCAGAGCACATACGGCTGTTACAAGAACCCGCTTCTGAAGGTGCTGACTTCACCCTGGTCAGCCCGACGAGATTCTCCCAGGGATTCATGCTCAGTATGGATAACCGGGCCCGGCCCACGGGCGCGCTGGAATCAATGATAATTGGAGACAGGGCTTTCGGTCATGCTGGCGCTGGAGGCAGCGTTGGTTTCGCTGACCCGGAGTGCCGCCTTGGCTTTGGCTATGCCATGAACAAGATGGGTGCGGGAATTCTGTTGAACGAACGGGGTCAGTCATTGGTGGATGCGGCATACCGCTGCCTGGGTTACGGCAACAGCGAATTTGGCAGCTGGCGATTCGACGACTGATGTTTTTTGAAAAGTCCCGGTTGGTGGAAGCGGAGTTATCGCTGGGCAATCTGGGCGTCGCGGAACAGGGTGCGCTGCTCTGGGAAGAAGCCTGCAACCGGGTTCAGTCTGGCGAACTCGACGACAGGCCTTTGTACTGGCGCAGACTCACCTTGCCGGAAGAACCGGCTCACTGGTCGGCCAGTCGTAACTATCATCCGACATACAGGAAAGAGGCTGATCTGCGAATTCTTGTGACGGGCTTCGATCCATTTAATCTGGATGTTCGAATCGATCAGTCCAATCCTTCGGGTGTAGTCGCCCTGGCCCTCGATAAGACCTTTCTTGATGTGCGGGGCAGGACGGCGGAGATACGGAGTCTCATTGTTCCAGTCAGCTTTACTGACTTCGATGGAGGATTAGTTGAATCGCTTGTCGACCCCCTTCTGAATGACCTTGATCTGCTGGTTACCGTGTCAATGGGTCGTGAAGAGATAGACCTTGAGCGATTCCCTGGATTACGCCGCTCGTCGGGAAAACCGGATAACAATCGAATGCTGTGTGGTGGTACGGCGGCGGCTCCGCTGATACCGCCCGGCCTCTCGGGCCCTGAATTCGTTGAGTTCTCTTTACCTGTTGAAAAGATGAGGGAGGTTCCGGGCAAGTTTGAGATCAGGGACAATCATACGGTGACGACCCTGGGAAGGGGTGAAGTGACAGTGTATACCCTGTCTGAACTGGCGGGTCAGATTGCGGTGCAGGGCAGTGGAGGCGGGTACCTCAGTAACGAGATCGCCTACCGAGTTGTCCGTTCGGTGGGCGGACGGTTTCCTGTGGGCCACATCCACACGCCGCGCGTCGAAGGCATCGAGCCCACGAAAATCCGCGATATTACAGACCAGGTCACGAAGATGATCAAAGCTGCCATCCATACCCTACCGGGTCGACGATGACAGTGCCTGTGAGCCCTGGTTAGCCTTTCGCTGGACGAGGCCCGGTGGGACCGCCGGCGCCACCTGCGAATTCGGGACCCGGTTCATTGCCCAGCAGGATGGAGCCTAAATCTTCATAGAGTGGGTGGGCGACCCAGCGATGAGTGGCCGCTCCATGAGCGTCCCTGAGTTTACGTTCCAGGGGGCTGTACATCCGCATGCCCGTTGTGCCTGCTGTGTTGTGCAGAAGATCCACAACTTCCATGCATTCATTGGCACCATGAACGCAGGCCAATCTTGCATCCTGCGTTGTTTTTGCGCCGGGTAGTTCATCGTTGCCTGCCAGTTCTTCTTCCACGGCTGCCATGGTTTCCATCACGAAGGCGCGAGCTGCTCGGTACTTGGCTTCTGCCACGCCCATTCTGTACTGCGCAATTCCACGTTTTGCCAGGGAGCTTGAGGACAGCATGGGAATTTTATTCTTGGCGATATCGCTGAATACCTGTAAAGCCCCGCGGGCGATACCCAGTGAGATGGCAACTTTGTTATAGGCTAACCTCAGTGCAGTCGGCATCCGGTAAACAGGGTTAGGAAAGTTTGCCGGTACAGTCCACAGGTCGACCCCCGTCCACTTGGCTTCTACCACACCACCTTCGGTCTTAACATCGTCGGAACCGGAACCGCGCATGCCTGCGACATCCCAGGTTTCAACGATCTCCCATTGATCTCTTGGCAGGAACCAGAGTTTCATGATGGGCATACCATCATCGTTAAGTTCCGGTTCGTCACCCTTCACCAGTGGTGCTGCCATGAAGCAATAGCTGGCGTTGTGGCATCCAGAGATGAAGGTTGTTTGGCCCCATACCTTGACGGAGCCATCTGCCTGCCGTTCTGCTCTTGGTGGGGTGCTGCCCGGTCCACCGCCACCACACATGACAACTCGCGGGTTATCCAGGTAGACCTCTTTGGCAAGTTCCGGGTCCATACCCCCGGCAGCCATCGCATTGATTTCAGAGCCGAGCATGACGTTCCAGGCAACAGAGGCATCGATAGCGGCCATGTGCTCGAGGATTTCGATCGTCTCCATGGAACTGGCGTTGTCACCTCCAAGCTCCTGGGGTAAAGCAAAGCGGAAAAAGCCCTCATCGATCAGCCGCTCAACAATATCGTTGGGTAGCCGGCGTAATTGCTGTGCTTCTTCACCTGCTTTTAAGATTTCTGGGCGGAGTTCCTCAATTTTGAGGAGTCTGTCCTGGTGAACCTGCCGGTCCTTCAGGCAACCTTGCAATGGTTCTTCTATTGCCAGGCTGATCTGGGTTGCTTCACTCACGCTTTGACATCCTTAAGTGGTATGGGAAGGCAAGTTTACTGGCATTTCACGTAAGAAATAAAGCCGGCCAGCAAAGAATTGGCCGGCTTCTGGTCAGCTACGTCAGCATTAAGCAGCGCGGGTAACGACCTCGTTATCGGGTGAGGTAAAGGGTATCGCTTTGAAAAAGACAGCGTTCATCTTCTGCCATAACAGTTCTGTAGCTGCCTCGACTGAATCGCAGGCGCGCAGGTTGACCGGTTCGAGTATCGAGACGCTCACGGGTCCTGGAGTCACTGTGCGGGCACCCTTTGGCCTTAGATCCTGAAGTCCCTGCAAGACAACGGGGACCACAGGTATGTCATGCTCTCGCGCCAGCAGGGTAACGCCGTGTCGGAATTTACCCAGTTTGCTGTCCGTTGCCCGGGTTCCCTCTGGGAAAATACAGATGTTGCATCTTTGATCAAGCAGCCAGCGGGCGTAGTCCAGGGTCTTTGAACCCCCGCCTCTGACAATCGGGAAGTTGCCCATGCCGAGAGACTGATACCAGGGCTGCAGGATCAGCTTGCGTTTACCCTTGACGAACCATCGATCAGCAGCAGCACCGAAATATAGATTGTCCTGTACGTCTTTCGGCATCGCGGACATGAGGACGGGTGTGTCCATGTGACTCTGGTGATTGGCAATGATGATAACGGGGCCATCCAGATTGGCCAGCCGATCCTGGCCGCGGACTTTAACGGAGGTGCAGTATTGTTCAACCCAGCGGAAATATTCCCTCTGGCGCAGGTGGCGGCGAATGAATCTGGCCCAGGGCTGGATTTGCCAGTGATGAGGGCCTCCGTAGTTCAGGGTTTCATCGTCGGACCGAGACGCGTAAGAGGTGATTGTAGACATATGTAGTTCCTTTTCGTCTTAACCGGTGATGGAATAGCAAGGCACGTGCCAGATGGTCGAATCTCCGTGAAGTTGCCGTAAATCAGCTGGTTAGGCGTGTTTTGAAAGAACTTAGAGTTTTGTTCTGCACCAACAAGCGGCGAATCCGGCCAATCGGAGCGCTGCTATGGTGCGAGATACTCCGGCGGGTCTGAGGTATCATGCGCGTCTTTGCTGAAGAGACGAGGAGCAATGTATGGATCTGAACGGTAAGACAATAATCGTAACCGGTGGTGGTCAGGGGCTGGGACGAGCGATGGCGGTTGAGCTGGCTGGTGCGGGGGCTAACCTGGCGCTCGTTGATCTTAATGAAGATCCCCTCAATGAAGCTGTTCAGCTATGCAAGGATGCAGGTGGTGATGCGAAGGCTTACATGGGAAATATTGCCAGAGAAGATGAAGTGATCGCTACATTTGATGCTATCGAGACGGACTTTGGCGACATCCACGGACTTATTAATAATGCCGGTATTCTCAGGGATGGGCTTATCGTCAAGGCAAAAGATGGTGTGGTTGAAAAGCGCATGTCGCTGGCTGAGTGGCAGGCTGTCATAGACGTTAACCTGACGGGAGTCTTTCTTTGCGGTCGTGAGGCTGCGACGCGGATGATTGAGAGGAACGTGCCCGGCTGCATTATCAATATTTCCAGTATCTCTAAGGCCGGTAACATGGGTCAGAGCAATTACTCCGCCGCGAAAGCAGGTGTTGCTGCGATGGCAACAGTATGGGCGAAGGAATTGGCGCGTTATGGCATCCGGGCCGCGGGAATCGCGCCTGGGTTTATTGCCACAGACATGGTTGCCAGCATGAAACCCGAAGCGCTGGAAAAGATGGCTGCAGGTATCCCCCTCAAGCGTCTTGGTGAGCCCCAGGAGGTTGCTCATACAGCGCGCTTCATACTTGAGAATGACTACATCTCGGGTCGAGTGATTGAACTGGATGCTGCGCTTCGGATCTAAGCTCTTCGGCTTGCTTCTGGCTGTTAACCTGTTAAATCCACCGGTTCTGGCGGGTGAGTCATCGTTTCTTGATGAATCAGCGGTCACCTGGAAGGTTAACAAGTTCGATGTGGCGCGCTGGAAAACATTAGTGGGTGGCAATGAGGGCGATCAGCTTGATCAGGCTGATGTCCAGTTTGGACGTTGGCAGTTAGCGCCTGGCGCGACTTATCATGCACATCGCCACGATGCTCCAGAGATTTATTACATTGTATCCGGTGAAGCAGAATGGACCGTCGGCTCTGAGACGCGTCGGGTCGGGCCCGGCGCGACGATTCTTACCGAGCCAGGCCAGATCCACAAGATGGTCAATGTGACCGATAAACCGGTCGATGCCGTCTGGTTCTGGTGGGCTCCGGACGGTGATCGGGGGGTCTTCGGAGGCCGTTACGAGTTTACTGAACCCGCTCCTGAACCGGTGCCTGGCTTTGCTGGTGGAGAAACGCGCTATTAGGACTGATTGCTGAAAAACTAGAGGAACCTGGTCTGTAGACGCGATTCGATCACATCAGCAATAAACATCCCGGCAAACATGGCGAGCAGGAAGTAAAGAAGCACCGGTTGGAGATACGCGATACTGGCAATAGCGGGGCCGGGGCAGAGGCCGACTAGACCCCAGCCAATCCCGAATAACATCGAGCCGCCGATCAGCCTGGCATCGATATCTGTCTTTTCCGGCAGCTGAAATCCCGAGGCCAAGACCGGTGTCTTCAGGCGCCCCATACCCCATTGGAAGAAAGGCAGGGTAACAAGCAGGCCGCCACCCATGACAAAAGCAAGGGTAGGGTCCCAGTTGCCGAACAGGTCAAGGAAGCCAATCACCCGGGTGATATCGGTCATCCCTGACATCGCAAGCCCGATACCGAAGAGGGTTCCGCACAGCAAGGGTGCAGAAAAGTCGCGCACACCATTTATCAGGCTGACTTTCATAGTGGGCTTCCATGAAGTCGGACGAAGACTGTGATCATAGCGGATGCCATAAACACGACGACGGCGACCAGGCTTCGGCCAGATAGCCTGGCGAGGCCGCAGATACCATGACCGCTGGTGCAACCACTGCCCAGTTTGGTCCCTAGTCCAACAAGCAGTCCACCGGCGAGAAGTAGTGGTACCGGTACATCAAGAACCGGAATCGGGGCACCGCTGGCCAAGTGATAGAGCGCGGTTCCAAGCAGCAGGCCTAGCAGGAACATGACTGACCAGGATTGTGCAACTGGCTTGGTGATCGCATTGAATGTGATTCCGCTGATACCGGCGATCCTGCCGATCAGAAACATCATTAAAGCGGAAGCTGCGCCAATTGCCATACCGCCTAGCAAGGCTGTCACGAACACGGGAACGTTCATTACTCTCCAAAAGCGGTGCGCTGATACCTAAGCATTTTGCCAGACCGCTCCGACGTCTGCATATTTTCTCGCATGCTCACACGACCATTTATGACGACCAGGGAAATGCCGGTCGGCTGTGTTTTTGGATCGTCGTAGGTCGCATCATCTTTGATGGTGTGTGGATCGAACAGTACCAGGTCAGCCCAGTAATCGCTTTTGATCTGGCCACGTTGCGACATGCCGAAAACCCGAGCGGGGAGCGATGTCATGCGACGGACGGCTTCTGGCAATGTCAGGATACCGTCATCTCTCACATACTTGGCAAGGATTCTCGGAAAGGTACCGAACAGCCGAGGATGTGGTTGACCCTTAAGGTCTGGTATGCCGTCTGACCCGACCATCATGTCAGGAAACTGCAGGTTGGTCACAATATCCTGTTCGTCAATGATGAACTGAATGCAGATCGTCCGGTCGCCTAGAGGCGCGGTTAATATAGAGTATGTCAGGTCACAGATATCGACCGCCTGTTCTGCTGCAATGTCCTTTAACATTCTGCCTTCGTATTGCCTGAAGGCTGGACAGGACGCTATCCGGATCACCTCCGCAAGCTGCCGGTTAATCTGGTTGAGATTGAAGTATTCAATCATGCGACCGCTGCCCGCGGTATAGGGGTAAACATCCAGGGTAACGGGCTGACCCGCTGTCAGGGCTTCGTTAACCTTTCTCAGTGAATCCCCAACTTTGCCCCAGTTGGCAGGGCCCGCTGATTTGTGATGGGAGATGTGCAGGTGGACGTTCGCATCGCGACCTATGGTTAATGCTTCGTCCACGGCATCCAGGAGGTGATCTCCCTCATTTCTCATGTGGGTTGTATACAGTGCGCCAGCGTCTCCAGCAGCGGTGGCGAGTTCGATGACTTCCTCGGTATCGCTCCAGCGTCCGGGGCGATAGATCAAACCGGTCGAGAATCCGCAGGCACCTTGCTCTAGTGCGGCCTGGATATGACCCTTCATGGCAGTGAGCTCGGATGCTCTAGGAGCGCGCTTCTCCATACCCATGACCCGAGTTCGGGTCGTATTGTGACCGACCAGCATCATGTTGTTGATACCGGGCCCCTTTTTCAGTGCTGCGTCAAAATAACCGTTGAGATCAGTGAAAGTGCTGTCGAGACCTGCAAGTATGCCGCCGCTTGCTCGTCCGGGATCCACATCCCGGTCGATCGGGATGGCGGAAAACCCGCAGTTTCCGGAAACGACTGTTGTGACTCCCTGAGCCATCTTGAAAGCCATGTCGGGATGCCTGAAAAAAGCACCATCGTCGTGCGAATGGGTGTCAATGAAGCCCGGGACGAGGGTCTGTCCCAAGCCGTCGATTTCTTCTCTGCCCGCAGCGACATCGCCGACCTGGCTGATGCGGCCACCTTCAATGGCAACGTCGCCGGTTACGACTGGTCCTCCCAGCCCGTCCAGAATTTCTACGTTTCGGATAACTAGATCGTTCATCGCCTTATACCTGTTTGCTGTAACTTGCGTTTGTTGGATGCGGGCTTTGTAAACCGCAGGGTCAGGGCTGCGCGAATTGGCTCGAACATTGCTAAGTGATCGTTATTCATAGTGTTCCGGTCTTGTCCTCAGCCAGTCGCCGATCATTTCGCCAATCATGATGCAGGTTAAATTGGTATTGGCTCGAGGGACGAAGGGCATGATTGATGCGTCAGCGATGACCAGGTTGTCGAAGCGGTGAGCCCGGCCATATTGATCCACAACTGATCCGGCGTCTGATTTGTCACCCATCTTGACCGTCCCGCAGGGGTGGTAACCGCTGCCGGCAAACTTTTGACAGAGTCTTGCCAGCTCATCATCGTCAAGGCCGCGTTTTGGATCAGGGAAGTTGATAGCCGATATCATGTCCGCAATCTCACCTTGACGAGTGAACTCCAGCGTGTCGCGCATACAGGCAACGAGCCTGGTCGTGTCACGATCATCTTCACAGAATCGGTTTTCGACAATCGGCATATCATGGGGATTGGCAGAACGCAGGCGCAGTTCACCTCGGCCGTACTGGTATTCCAGGACCGCAGCGATCGCAAACAAAGGCGGAGCATTGGGTCCCCCGACAAAACTCAACTGCTCGATCTGCAGGTCATTGCGCTTGGTCGAACCATCGGCTGTGTAACGTAGAATAGATTGAATGATTGGCTGGTCATGATCGATGATGCCAGGGTCTTTCGGCTGGCAAACGACTGATAACGCGGGATGATCTGACAGGTTCTGACCAACGCCGGGTTCATCACCAATCGAATCTATATTGAAGTTGCTGAGCTGATCCCGGGGCCCGACGCCCGAGTGCATCAGGATCTGCGGTGATTTGATAGCTCCTGCACAGAGGACGACCAGATTGGCTTCCAGGGTCTCAATGACTCCTTCGCTGGTCTCGTACTCCACGCCGGTGGCGCGTTTACCGCTGAAGAGGATGCGACGGACCAGGGTGTTGGGTCTGACGGTCAGGTTGGGTCGGATTCGCGCGGGTGCCAGGTATCCTACCGCGGTTGAAATACGCAATCGGCCGAGCTTGTTCATGGGATGAGGACCGGCGCCCCAATCGTCGGGGTTATTCGCGTCGGGACAATCAGGATAACCGAGTTGTGTTGCGGCTGCTAAAAAGGCCTGATGCTGGACCTCCAGTTCATCGTTCGGGTAGCGACGAATGGTGATAGGGCCAGCATCACCATGGTATACGCGGTCACCGAAGTCGAGATCGCGTTCCAGGCGATTAAAGGCCGGCAGGACATTGTCCCAGCACCACTCGGGGCATCCCAGTTCGGCCCACTCATCGTAGTCCTCGGGAACGCCACGCAGGGCAATGGTCGTGTTGACCGCGCTGGAGCCCCCTGTAACGCGGCCCCTTGGGAAATTGACATCCCGCCCGTTGGTGGGTGCATAGGTGAAGCCCCAGTCATGTCTGGTGTAGGAATTGTTGTGGCTGTTGACCAGGTCGAACGGTGTTTCGGTGATATCCGGGTAATCGGGCCCTGCTTCGACGAGCAGGACCGTGCGGTTGGGGTCTTCTGATACCCGATTGGCGATAACAGCGCCGGCACTGCCGGCGCCAATGATGAGAATGTCTGGTTTATCCAAGTCCTGGCTGCCGCAATATCGTCAAGCGGTTGTTATACCACGATTTGACGATATTGCTGACGGCAGGCAGATTCCTTAGCCGAACTGACTCATCGTGTTGTCTTTACCGCCTGCCAGCAACGCGTTATCACCGGCAAAGTACTCCTTGTGGTGATCACCGATGGTGGTACCAGCCATTTCCTGGTGTCTCACGACATTCATGTTGCGACGGATCTCCATTCGCTGAACGCCCTTGACATAGGCGAGCATGCCCATGTCGCCGAAGTAACCTTCAGCCAGGGTATCAACGCCCAGCGCTGTTTCATGGTAGGTTGGCAGTGTAATCAGGTGGTGGAAGATACCGGCTTCCCTCGCGGCGTCCGCCTGGAAGGACTGGATATACTCGTCAGCCCGAGCTGCCAGCTCTGAGTCGTCAAATTCGGCGGCCATCAGGCCTGCTGGATCTTCCGGGTAGTCTGACAGGTCCTTACCCTCGGCCCGCCACTCTTCGAAGACCTGTTCCCTGAATTTGAGCGTCCAGTTGAATGATGGTGAGTTGTTATATACCAGCTTGGCATCCGGTACTTCCTGACGGACTGCATTGACCATTTCAGCAATCTGGGCCACGTTAGGACGTTCTGTTTCGATCCAGAGGAGATCGGCGCCGTGTCTCAGGCTCGTGATGCAGTCCAGAACAACGCGATCAAAGCCAGTGCCCTCTCGAAAGGAATAGAGACCATTATCCAGTCGCACGGGTTTAACCAGCTTGCCGTTCTGGTGAAAGGTAATGTCATGTTCCTTTAGTTCACTGACATCTTTGATTTCTTCTGTTTCCAGGTAGGAGTTGTACTGACTCGCCAGGTCGCCGTCTTCCTTGGAAACGGGGACCATCTGGGTCAGGCCTGCACCGAGTGAATCTGTCCGGGCAACGATGATGCCATTGTCGATACCGAGCTCCAGAAAGGCGTAACGCACGGCATTGATCTTGGCGAGAAACACTTCATGAGGGACGGTGACCTTACCGGCCTGGTGGCCGCATTGTTTCACCTCTGAAACCTGGTTCTCGAGTTGAATGGCACAGGCGCCCGCCTCGATCATCTGCTTGGCGAGCAGGTAAGTCGCTTCTTCGTTGCCGAATCCGGCGTCAATGTCGGCAATGATCGGGACAACATGGGTTTCAAAGTTGTCGATCTGTTCCATGAGGGATTTTTCTTCCACCTCATTGCCAGCGTCTCTCGCATCGTCAAGGGCGCTGAACAGGCGTTCCAGCTCGACGGCATCAGCCTGCTTCAAAAACGTGTAAATCTCATTGATCAGCGCGGGGACACTGGTCTTTTCATGCATGCTTTGATCAGGCAGTGGACCAAACTTGCTTCGCAAAGCAGCAACCATCCAGCCCGAGAGGTAGATGTACTTCTTTTCCAGGGTGCCGCGGTGTCTCTTGATAGCGATAGCTTTCTGTTGAGCAACGAAACCATGCCAGCAGCCGAGTGACTGTGTGTACTTGGAGGAATCTGCGTCATACTCAGCCATATCCTTGCGCATGATATCGGCGGTGTATTGGGCAATGTCGATACCCGTCTTGAAGCGGTTCTGCAGCTTCATGCGGACAGCAGATTCAGGGTTGATACCAGCCCAGGCAGTACCGTGACTGTCCCGGAGGGCTCTGGTTTCTTCAATGGCTTGCAGATAAGCGGGCATGGAGATTTCCTTTGGCTCGTTTTCGATGGGAGCGCAGGTTACCATAACGTCATGGGAATAAATGGACAGTATTATATTCCATTGATTCAAGTATCATGACAACGTATGTCTGGGACGCCGCTAAGCTTTGCTGGTAAGTCACGCCATTAGCGAAGGCGATAATAGCCATTCGCTAAGGCAAAAAAGTCGGCAGCAGTCAGGCAATAAACAGAAATAAAAGGAGTCGCTGGATGGAAGGCAAACGGGTACTGATTACGGGCGGTAACAGTGGCATAGGTCTCATTACTGCGCGGGAGTTGGCATCGCAGGGTGCGGAGGTTGTGCTCGCCTGTCGCGATACGGAGAAGACCGCGGCGGCATTGCAGGTTATCGGAGCAGTCGCCAGGACACCACCGATCAACCTGCCGG
The DNA here is from genome assembly GCA_964220205.1 of Candidatus Allofontibacter communis. Taxonomy (GTDB): domain Bacteria; phylum Pseudomonadota; class Gammaproteobacteria; order Pseudomonadales; family Azotimanducaceae; genus UBA9659. The sequence continues at coordinate 11,143 of CAXPUI010000041.1, forward strand.
TTGAGCTATCCAGTCTGGCAAGCGTGAGGTCGCTTGCGACTAATTTTCTTGAGCGGTACGACAGACTAGATGTGCTGATCAACAATGCCGGTGTTTTCCCGAGTCGACAGCAGATGACAGAAGATGGGTTTGAGATGCAGATGGGGGTCAATCACCTCAGCCATTTCCTGCTTACGCATCTGCTGCTGGACTGCTTGAAGGCCAGCTCTCCGGCGCGGATTATTTCGGTCTCATCCACGTTGCACAAAAAGAGTGCTATGGACCTTGAGACTTTTACTGGCTTTACCAAGTACAACGCCAGCGCTGCCTATAATCAGTCGAAGCTGGCCAACGTGATGTTCGCCCTGGAACTGGCCGAGCGTTTGGTGGGTACGGGCGTCACATCCAATGTATTGCATCCTGGCGCAGTGAAAACGGATATCATTCGGGACCTGCCCTGGATTGTCCGATTCATCATAGGCATGATTTTTATCTCTCCGGAAAAAGGTGCCGAAACAAGTATTATGCTGGCCAGTGATCCTTCCTTGGAGACAGAAACGGGTAAGTATTTCGACCAGGGCGAGTTGGCGACTTACAACCGGTTAGCTGACGACGAGCAACGTCGGGCTGAATTCTGGCAGGCCAGTGCCGCAGCTGTAGGTCTCTCTACTTAGCAGATTCCAGCCGAATCAAAAGCAAGGAAAGGGCGACCGTCTTTGGGTTAATCCTGTCCCAGGATAAAACGAGCACCCTGCTCTGCAATCATCACAGTCGGGGCGTTGGTATTGCCTGACGTGATAGTCGGCATGATGGACGCGTCAATAATCCGCAGCCCCGTCATGCCCCTGACCCGGAGACGGTCATCAACGACTGCCATTGAGTCTGAGCCCATCTTGCAGGTGCCGACCGGGTGAAAGATGGTCGTCCCGAGGTCGCCTGCTGCGGCAAGCAAATCGGCATCACTCTGAATATCCGGGCCGGGATTCAGTTCTACCGGTGAGTAGGGTGCCAGTGCTTCAGCCTGCATAATGCGACGCGTAAATTTCAGACCTGCAACGGCCGCTCGCTGGTCTTCAAGTGTGGACAGGTAATTCATGGTAATGGCGGGGTACTCAGCGGCATCGGGTGACTTTACCCTGATGTGGCCCCGACTGGTTGGTCGCAGAATACAGACTGACGGGGTGATTGCATTGAACTTGTGAAGTGGTTCGCCAAATTTGTCCAGGGATAATGGTTGGACGTGCCACTCAAGATCCGGCATGGCCAGAGATGGATCGCTCTTAGCGAAAGCGCCGAGCTGCGAAGGTGGCATGGTCATGGGACCCCGTTTAAAGAGTAGATACTCGAGCCCCATCCAGGCCTTTCCCAAAAGCGAATTAAATCGCTGATTCAGGGTGACGGTGTTGTGCACCTTGTAAATAGTGCGTACCTGTAGATGATCCTGAAGGTTTTCTCCGACACCCGGTAGTTCATGTACCTGTTCGATGCCTGCCTCGCGCAGATGTTCTCCTGCCCCGATTCCTGATACCTGCAGTATCTGAGGAGAGCCTATAGAACCGGCAGCAAGGATCACTTCCTTGTCCGCGGTAAAGTCATGGGTTCCTGACGGCGTCCTCACGATGATCCCGTTACAGTGAGGTCTCTCTGTCGCAGAGTCGAAGGTGACTCGTTGCACGTGGGCTTCAGTAATCACCGTCAGATTCGGTCTTGACTTGACCGGATGGAGAAAGGCCCGGGCACCGCTGCATCGGGTTCCGCGGCGCTGGTTCATCTGGAAGTACGCATTGCCGAAATTATCACCCCGATTGAACTCTTCGATCTTTGGAATACCACAGGCTTCAGCAGCGTCACGCCACGCGTCCAGGATCTCAAAATTGACTCTACGTTCCTCAACGGACAGCTCTCCGCCAACACCGTGAAACTCATCAGCCCCATGTTGATAATTCTCTGACTGTTTGAAGATAGGCAATACGTCATCCCAGGACCAGTGACGGTTACCGAGTTGCGCCCATTGATCATAGTCACTCTTCTGGCCACGCATGTAGATCATGGCATTGATAGAACTGCAGCCACCGAGACCCTTACCACGGGCATAGTTGATGCTTCGATTGTTCAGACCGGGATCTGGTTCTATTGCGTAACACCAGTCTGTACGCGGGTTGTTAATGGTAAAAAGGTAGCCGACTGGGATATTGATCCAGAAATAGTCGTCATTTGTGCCGGCTTCCAGCAGCAGCACCTTAATTTTCGGGTTGGCGGACAGTCGGTTTGCAAGTACACAGCCCGCTGTGCCCGCCCCTGCGATAATGTAATCGTAGTGTTTCATTGACTGATCTGTGCGGCGAGTCTTTCCCAGCCAGCCTCGGCCTTGAGATCGATCCCGATGGGAATAACGATCATCTGATCGACGCCCGCGTCCTCTTGTGCCTGGTAGTGTTCATCGATGCGCTGCTGACTTCCCCAGGCAATAAGCGCGTCAATAAAACGATCGCTACCTCTATCGGCGAAATCAGCGTCTTCGAAACCCCGTTCGCGCCAGGCACGGTGATAGTTTTCTAAAGGCAGGTAGACTGCGATTGCGCGCCGGGCGAGTTCTCTGGCTCTATCCGAATCTTCCACCAGCACGGTGGGCTGCATCAGGTGCAACAGTTTTTTGCCGAGGCGTTGCTTGGCGTCGCGGGAATAGTCGATGGTCTGGAGATAGGTATAGGCTCCATCCAGTCGATCGGCGGCGAAGTCCATGAGTTTTGGTCCCTGGGCAGCCAGGTAGACCGGTACATTGGCCTCCTGTTGAAACATGATATCGGCTCCCTGATAACGATCCATGAAGTCCTGCATCTTGGTCAGCGGCGGCAGCCAGTCGTGCCCGCGTGGCGCATTGCCAACCTTGTTCGACAGTCCGAGCCCGAGGGCAAATCGGTTGTCGTGGGCGTCGGCAAGGGAATAAGCCGCTGCCTTGGTGGCGCGTGCATCCCGGGCATAGACGTTGGCGATGGCGGTACCGACACGGATCGTCCGGGTGACAGCAAGAACAGTGGCACAGGTCACGAAAGGCTCACGCCCAAACAACTCCGGTAACCAGAGGGTATGGAAGCCAGCTGCTTCTGCTGACTGCGCGTAGCGCACCAGCTCGTCGTGGCTGAGCATGTCAGCGGGACAGAGAATGGCGTAGTTCATGCGAGAACTCCAACAAGTCTTTCGATTTCATGTAATCGCTGATCAATCCGGTCAGCTTTCTGGCTGCCCAGATGGATAATGAGTCGATCGACTCCGAGGTCCTCATAGCCCCGGATCATGTCCGCTGTGACGTTAAAGGTTGGCGTGATGACCAGTTCGAAGCCATCACGGCTGCGGCCCTGCTCTGCGAGCGCAGCATCGAGCGCTTGGCAGACATCGGCGGTTCCTGGCACATCCAGCTGGAAGCCATACCAACCGCTGCCGTACTTCGCGGCACGACGGAATCCAGCCCGGCTATGGCCGCCGACGATAATGGGAATATGGGGTTTCTGAACGGGCTTTGGGTCCATGCGGCAAGGTGGCAGGTCGTGGAATTCGCCGTGATACTCTGCAACAGGTTCGGTCCAGAGCAGCTGCATCATTTCCAGTATTTCATCACAACGTTTGCCCCGATCTTCAAAGGTGTAACCACAGGCGATGACCTCTTCCTTGCACCAGCCAACGCCAATGCCAAGATCAATGCGGCCCCCGGTTAACCAGTCGAGCGTAGCGAACTCTTTAGCCGTGTACACGGGGTTGCGCTGGGGGATGAGGGTAATGCCGGTCCCGAAGCGCAACGTCTGGGTGCAGGCGGCGAGATACCCGAAGGTAGCAACTGTATCGAGCATTCCGCCACCTTCAGGTACAGGAATCTTGCCATCGCGAGAACCGGGATAGGGGAACTCCGTCTCGTCGAAGAGCACCACGTGTTCCCCCATCCAGATGGAATCCAAGCCGATATTCTCCGCGCGGCGAGCGAAATCACCGATCATTTCAGCGGTACTGAGTGGTGACATGAAAGTTGCGAAAGTACCGATTTTCATCCGATTCCCCTTGGCTCACAGTTGAAGGCAGACCCTACCACAAGATCAGTCAAGCCGTTCGCCCCTGAAGAAAGTGCACGGTGCCTCGATCCCGCCAGTCGAACAGGTACCGACACCATGCAGGCGGCCCTGCTCGAAAGTACCAGATACCCAGTCGCCGTTGGCATAGGTAATGACACCGGCGCCATGCTGCACACCACTCTCCCAAAGGCCCTGGTAGATGCGGCCATCAGGCCAGATACGGCGTCCCTCGCCGTGAGGTTTATTCACGTAAAACTCCCCTTCGTACAACCCGCCATCGGCGAAACTAGCAGTGCCGAAGTTCTCTAGAGGGTCATGCATGCGGCGGGTGGTGTGATCGTTTTGGTCATCCGGGTTGGCCTGTGCCTCCGGTTGCCGGGCTTCTGCAGGATCGCTCGGTTGTCTGCCAGCTGGTGTAATATCCGCGGGCACTGCCACAATCTCTGTTTCAAGTGTCGGCTCAGTGAGTTGGGGAAAGAGCGACAAGGCAAGCATCATAAAGCCGACCACTAGCGTCGCCCAGTGCAAAGGTGTCAAACTGTGGAGAAAACGACCCATCTGACCATTGTAGGCAGAGCTCGCCAGGCTTTACAGTCCCTGCTCCAGGCCTGATGATGCGAGCAACATCAAGGGAGAGTAACGTGCCGATTGTAGACGTCTTTGCGGAAGTAGAAGCGCTGAAGCAAGAACTGGAAAATCTGTCTATCGACGACCTGCAGAGCGAAATGGCTGCCAACAATGACTTGCTGTTGCTGGATATCCGGGAAATCCAGGAGCTGATTGACCTGGGAACTATCCCGGGTGCTGTGCATGTACCGCGTGGCATGATGGAATTCTGGGCGAGCCCGACCAGCCCCTATTACCGGGACTACTTCACCGAGGACAAGCGCATCGTTGTTTTTTGTGCAGGGGGTGGTCGGTCTGCGTTTGCTGCAAGGGATTTACAAGCGATGGGTTTTCGACAGGTAGCACACCTGGAACCGGGTTTTAACGGCTGGGCGAAGGCAGGGGGTGAGGTAGAAGACTTCGCAGCAACCAGCCGCTGGGTGAGACGGGAGTAGTATCAGCATGAGCATCGAGGTCAATGGCATTGCCCATATTCAAATGACCGTTAACAACATTGAAGCTTGCATGCCTTTTTGGGAGAAGCTCTTGCACTTCCTGGCAATGGAGACCCTGGTCAAGAATGATACGACGCTCTATTGCATTGGTTCGCGGACGGGAATCCTGATTCGTGAAGCTCCAGCAGAAAAGAAAGGCGTTGTCTTTGACCAGGACACGTCAGGCTTGCATCACTTTTGTTTCCGTGCCCGCAGTCGTGAAGACATCGACGGGATTTATGCTTTTGTAGTCAGTGAGCTGAATGCCAACGTTATACATGGGCCCGAAGAGGGCGGTCATTTTGCGCCAGGATATTATTCCATCCTGTTTGAAGATCCGGATGGTATTCGCGTTGAGTTCAACCACGTGCCGGGCAAAGGCCACTTTGGTGACGAGGGCAGGCTTGGACCCGGAGGCGCTGGACCCTCGGATCACTATGGCGAAGATGGCCTTTAGCCGGGCAGAACTTTCAGCTGACGCAGCTTGTTGAACCACTTATCGAACATGGTGAGGGTGTCGATGCAGTCATGGAATCCGGCCTGACGCAGCTTGATGGTGCTGAGCAGTGATGGCGGAGGAGCAGAGTCAGCATAGGCGTTGAAGAGCGCATCCGCGTAAAAGAATGAATCGCCAGCCAGCTCTCGAATGCTGTAAGGCTTCAGCCCGTTGGCCGATACAATAGACTGCCACTCTGCTTCGCAATCATAAATCCAGTCTGATAGTCGCTGATGACCACCCGCCTCGCCAGACATACCAAAAAGCCCCGCGAGATCAGACCAGATGTCCTGCCAACGAAACACGTCGCCATTCGTGATGTTAAAAGTCTGTCCATCAAAGTCCGGGTTGTCGAAGCTGAAGTGTATGGCTCTCGCCAGCAGGTCCGCATCGATAGCCTCGGTAACAGCCGATGGGCCGCCCGGGTATATGAGAGGCAGCCCTCTTGCCTGCATTATTGCGGCATAGACACCGATGGCGTTCAGCATGTTCATCGGAGCGTTGAGAGCGTGGCCGAAAATAATTTGTGGTCGCCAGATGGTCATGCTGCGACCGGTGGCATGGCAGAAATCTGCCAGGTAATCCTCCTGCAACCAGTAAAAATTCTCGTGTGGATGCCTTGGCTCGTGCTCAAGTCCGGGTATTTTCATGGGCTCAACATGTGCACCGTAGGCTTTGGTGCCCTGCAGCAGCGTGATGTGCCTGAGTGCTCCGCTGTGCCGCAGGGGCTCCAGGATATTCTGCAGCATAGTGAGATTGGTGGCCATCTGGTCTGCTTCTTGCCAGCCCGCTATGAGCCCCGGCTTTTCGTAGAGAGCGGCATAGACCAGGTGGGTGGTTTGGGTGAGATCACTTTCCACGCATCGAGAGCAGCTTTGCCCGTCGATCAGATCGAGCGATATGAAGCTTACCTTCAGATCTGCAGGTTCGCGGCGGGACAAGCCGATAACCCGTTCCTCGCTATTGATCAGATGTTCCATGAGGGCTCGGCCAACGACACCGCTGGCACCGATAACCGCGATTCTTCTTTCACGCATGAGGGTCGATTGGTGTTGTATCGGGGTTCATGATATTACTGTTGTCCCGGGACGTATTGTTGAGCAGACATTGAAAAAAGAAGAACCCTTTGTTCTGACACCCAGCTATAGAAAGTATGCGCTGGCGCTTTTTCTTCTTGTATACATTATCAATTTTATTGATCGCCAGATTTTCTCGATCCTTATCGAGCCTATCCGGGCTGAAATTGAGCTGAGCGATACTCAGCTGGGCTTGCTCGGTGGCATAGCCTTTGCCATTTTCTATACTTTTGCTGGCATCCCCATTGCTCGCTGGGCAGATGTCGGGGTCAGGAAGAACATCGTTGCCCTGGCCATGGTGATCTGGAGCGCCATGACCATGTTTACCGCGACAGCGAAGGGCTTTGGCGGCTTGTTGATCGCTCGAATTGGCGTTGGTATTGGCGAAGCCGGCTGTTCACCGCCCATTCACTCGCTTATTTCCGATTATTACCCCGAGGAGAAAAGGGCGACGGCGCTCGCGACCTATGCGCTCGGCATACCGATTGGCGCGGCCATCGGTACGCTGGTGGGTGGTTGGATAGGCGAGTATTTTGGCTGGCGCGTCGCTTTCCTGGTGGTTGGTCTGCCAGGAATTATTGTCGCTGCAGTCTTCTACCTGACGATCAAGGAACCGCCTCGGGGTTTTTCGGAACCGGATGGGGCGCTTGTCAAGCGTGAAGCTGTGCCTCTGGGTGAGACGCTCAAATTCATGTGGAGCCTCAAGTCCTTCAGGCATCTTTCCTTCGCAGGTGCGCTGCATGCCTTTGTGGGATACGGGGTTGGCCTGTTCATCCCCTCTTTCTTTATGCGTGTTCATGGTTTTGGCCTGGCAGAGACCTCAACCTACCTCTTCCTTATTGGACTGACGGGCATGATTGGCACCTATCTGGGTGGTTACCTGGGGGATAGGTTTGGCAACAGTGATAAGCGCTGGTATATGGGTATTCCCGGCATAGCGACGTTTCTGGGCGTGCCCTTCGGCTTCATATTCTACACGACGGCAGATCCGTTCCTGGCGCTGATACTGGCCATTCCGGGTTACATTCTTGGACCGATGTACCTTGGTCCAACCTTCGCCATTACCCAGACCCTTGTGACGCCAGCGATGCGTTCCCTGGCCTCGGCTATCCTGCTGTTTGTCCTGAACATCATCGGTCTTGGTCTCGGACCAGTGTTCGCAGGTTTTCTCTCGGACCTGTTGAGGCCTGAATACGGGGAGGAATCGATTCGCTATTCGCTGCTGTTTCTGGTCACAGTAGGTAATGCCTGGTCAGCGATACACTATTACATAGCGTCCAGGACGTTACGGGAAGATCTGACGGCCAAGGAACGACTCAGTTCATGAGCCAGCAATACCTGGATTGTATTCCGATCATAACGGTCCGGGATCTGGCTACAGCGAAGCGATTCTATCTTGATGTGCTGGGTTTTCAGCTGGACTTCGACGGTCCGGATGTTGTTGGTCTCCTGCGAGATCGAGTGCAGTTTTACTTGATTGTCGCGACCAGTCAGAACAGAAGGCAGGACCCGGGTACTGGCAACCTTGTTGTTCTGGTGGAAGAGGTGGACTCAGTCTTCGAGACCTGTATTGCTGCGGGTGCGGAGATTATCGTCGAGCCTGATGACCGCCCCTATGGACAGCGAGACTTTGCTTTGCGAGATCCGGACGGAAATGTGTTGGTGTTTGCGGCTGCGGTTTCCTGATATTTCGCCTGTTTGCTGGAGTGACTAATGTTGAGAGGTTCCTGTATGTGTGGCTCCGTTACCTTTCAATTCGATCAGGAACCGACAGCCTATGGCTTCTGTCATTGCAAAACCTGCCAGAAAGCCAGTGGGACCGCCTTTACCGCTAACATCCCGATTGACAGAAGCGCGCTTGTTATCACGGGGGAGGACTTTATTCGGGAATACGAATCGAGTCCGGGAAAACTGAGATGTTTCTGTTCTACGTGTGGTAGTCCGCTCTACGCCTACCTGCGTAAAACGCCGGATGTGCTCAGAATCAGACTGGGTTCCCTGGATAGTCCCTTCACAGAGTCGCCTGCTTGTCTTTTTTTCGTTGGCGAGCAAGCAGGCTGGTATCAGGCCGATAAGCAAGCCCCGTCGTTTGCAGAATGGCCGGATCCCGACCACTTGGTGCTGCGGGGCTCGAAACAGGGTGATCGCTGAAATGCTTGTCAGGCCAGAGTCGGGTTCGTCCTCGACAAGGACAAGCGATCGTCATGGTGGCTGCTGTGCTTGATCTGCCCGCGACAGGAGGGTGCCGTTGTGGAGCCTGTCGTTACTCTTTTGATAGTGCGCCTTTTGTTGCCTACACCTGCCATTGCCGAGATTGTCAGAAGTTGACTGGCAGCGCGTTTCTTACCTGCCTGCATATCGCGGCAGAGGCCCTGGAGCTGACAGCGGGTGAAAGTGTCGTCGATGAACGGCCGACGGATTCGGGTAACCTTGTCCGTACCCACTTCTGTCTGCGATGCGGTGGCAGCCTCTATGCCAGGAACTCCGCAAGGCCAAGAATGATTACCTTGCATGTCGGGTCGATGGATCATCCTGAACAGATCGACGTGCGCAACCATATCTGGACAAAACGAAAATTGCCCTGGATCATCATTCCTGCGGACCATCGCACATTCTCTGAGGGCGGTGACTGGCGGGAAGAATACGCGAGGGATCCTGAGAGGTATGGTGAGTGATTATTCGATTCCTTCTAACCGGCCGATAGGAACCCGCTGAGCCTGGAGAGTTTGAAACTGGCAGGTATCTTGGCTTTAGTGTTGCAGTCAGCAATATTGCCACCTTCTATGCTGAAGCGCAGGCTCGCGGACTCGTCTTCACAGGGCCACCCGCTGCCCAGACTTGGGGTGGGTTGATGACTCATGCCCAGGAACCCAGCGGCAATACCTTTTCGATTGTCGAAGATACAGGACGCTCATGTCGTGTCGCTTGGGCGAGACTGGTGATGGCTGGTATCATTAAATCGGTAATCCAGTAATACATTTAGCCTGATTGCTTGGTTACCCGGTCGTATAAGCGGTGCATGCAGCGCCTTAAAATTGTAGCTGGGCAGGAGGGTCTGATGGGGTTCACCGGTGGATGTCTTTGTGAGGCGGTTCGTTATCGAATTGATAGAACTCACCTCAACGCAATGCATTGTTATTGTGGGATGTGTCGTAAAGCGCACGGTTCAGCCTTTTCGACACATGTCGTGGTGCGACCAGAGCAACTCAGCTGGACTCGTGGAGAGCAGGAATTAGTCGCCTATCAATCGTCCGCCGACGGGTTTCGAGAATTCTGTTCCTCCTGTGGTACACATGTCCTCGTTCATGGCCAGACAGGTGACGGCAATCTGGCCCTTCCTGCCGGCACATTGGATGGTGATCCACCTTTGCGGATTATGGGCCACATGTACACTGAGGCCCTTGTGAATTGGTTTGAGATCAAGGACGCACTGCCTCAGTATGAGCGGTGGCCTCCCGGATACGGCCCGGTGTAACGGATTGACGGTTAACTGTCGCCCATCAGGAATCCGGCTCAGGGCTCTGCTTGTCTCTGCCTGGTGCACTGAAATGATAGCGACTAACACCGAAGCGAAGATGCCTGGCGTTGCGGAACACGAAGAGGAATGGGTCGTCGCGGTGTTGTTTACGATGCCGGTTCTTGTTCCCGTTGCAGTCACTTCTCCGGATGACGTGACTTGAAAAATAATGAGAGGAGCAAACGACAATGAGACTTGATATGCCGACAAGCCTGCTATTGCTGGCCGTAGGGTTTTCTTCGGCGTCGCACGCGGGTGCGGAAGCCTTGCCTGACCCGCTGGCAGCAGGCTGGCGGGGCCAACAGGTGTGTGAGCAATTGTATGAGGATACCACTATCAGGGTTCTGCGCTGCACGTTCGCTCCGGGAACTGGGCATGAACGTCATTACCATGCACCTAACTTTGGTTACGTTATTTCAGGCGGTAAACTTCGTATGACGGACGCCGACGGGACGAGGGATCAGTTGCTCCATTCGGGCACTGGAGCGTTCAGCGAGGGTGTGGACTGGCACGAGGGTGTTAACGTCGGTGAGACAACGGTTGTCTACCTGATTGTGGAGCCGAAAAGTCTGCTTGATGGAGAGGACCTTTAGACCTCGGATGAGGGAGGCATAATGAGTAATACAGAGATTGTACGTGACTTTTTCGGTGCCATGGATAGCGCAGCCAGCTAGGTGAATTATGTTGCCTGTTGAACGCTGTGCGCAGCGCTCGAATGGCTGAGTCGAGAACATGATGAGGCTCGGATAGAGGCGAGATGGACACGAACAACAGACCCTCATTAACATGAGCGTGCTGCATGCTCTTGTTAGCCTCTTGCTGCTGGTGATGGCGGGATTGCAGGTGAATGATCCTGATCCCGTCTTCTGGGTGTCAGTCTATGTGATGGTTGCCGTTATTCCGCAGGGACATCTGTTGAGCACGGCCCTGCCTACATACCGCTTCTTTTGCAGCGGCATGGTGACGGCAGGGATGCTGATGTCCCTGTCGGGTTTTGTTGACTATCTCGGCGCCGCAGACCATGGGGCGATCTTCGGTGGCATGAGCGCCGATAAGCCCCATATAGAATCTGCCAGAGAATTTCTGGGTCTGGTATTTTGTGCGCTCTGCCTGGCGCTCTATCGCGGTAGCTGGTCTGTCGGTCCAGGGTGACAGCCAGGCCTGCTTCTCTATATAGTGGGTACGACGACCAAAGGAAGAGGGATGGCGATGCGCATCAACATACTGGCCATTGGCATGCTGTTGCTGCCTTCCATGGCTCTCGCCGCGTTCTGGGACAAGAAAGATGATCCGGACAGGGTGCAGGCTGAACAGCAGTCTATTCGTGAAATGCGAACCGAAACACTGGAGAAACTCTATCAGCTGAATCCTGAGGCTGAGCAGCAGGTTCAGGACTCCAAGGCTGTAGCCGTGTTTTCTTCCCTCGGGTTCAATATCTTTCTGCTATCGACGGCGCGAGGGGGTGGTGTTGTTCAAGACACGCAAACTGGCGATGAGACGTTCATGAGAATGTTTTCAGTCGGCGGTGGTCTGGGTATGGGTGTGAAAGACTTTAGGGTCGTGTTTATTTTCCATACTGATCAGGCTTATGAGAATTTCCTGAGCCAGGGTTGGGACTTTTCAGGGCAGGGAGATGGCGCAGCCAAGGTTGGCGATGAAGGAACCTCTGTTGATCTTGCTGC
>CAXPUI010000042.1:0-4647 GCA_964220205.1 Candidatus Allofontibacter communis
ACCTCTTCGTCCGACAAACCCATAATCGCAGCCATGCCACCCTCTCCAATGGGTACTGCACTCTGCATGAACCTGCCCCGCTGCTGAACCAGTGAGACCGCATCACTGAATTGCAGCACCTCTGCGGCAACCAGAGCGGAGTATTCACCCAGGCTATGTCCAGCCACAACATCGGGCACGGGCAAACCTTTAGCCATGGCGAGTCGATACAGCGCAATGCTGCACGTCAATAGCGCAGGTTGGGTATATTCCGTCTGATTAAGCTGATCCTCTGGGCCATTGGCGATCAGGTTCCACAGGTCGTATCCAAGAACGGACGATGCTTCGCCGAAAGTCTCTTTCGAAACAGACTCAACGTCCGCCAGCATCCCGACGGCCTGTGATCCCTGCCCAGGAAAAACGTATGCCAGGTTAGTCACGACGAATCAGTCTTCGTCTTTATGCAAAACCTTCTTACCCCGGTAAAATCCATCGGCTGTCACGTGATGACGTCGATGGGTCTCGCCGGTGGTTGGATCTTCAGAAAGTGTGGGACCATTCAGGGAGTCGTGGGCCCGACGTCTTCCCCGCTTAGAACGAGTCACCTTGTTTTGTTGAACAGCCATGCTCAGCTCTCCTTGGTGTCTTGCCGCTTAATTGCAGCTGCTAAATCCGCAAATGGCCGATGAGTTATCGTATTGTCCTCAATCGGTGCCTCGACATCTACCTGCCGATATTCGTTATCAGGGCATTGGGCTTCGACATGACGCGGAATCATTGGTGCGCTCATGATCAGCTCATCTTCAAGGAAGTCAGCAAGGCTGATCTCACTGTCCTCGCAGACAATGGCGCTGCCGTTGTCTTCAAGCTCTGCCATTTCGCTATCGCTCGCGACAACATCTAAACTGATCTTACAGTCCAGCTCATACCTGAATGGCTGCAGACAGCTTTGACAAATCAATGCAACGGTAGCTCTAGCGCTACCACAGATATTAGTTTTGCCTTGCTGGCCCCTGCTGAATGCAAGATCTAGATCAATGTCTCCGTCGACTTCGGTCAGTAATTCGCTAAAACGAACAAAGCGATCAACCGGTATCGTCCCCTTCAAAACCTGTCCTCGACTCGCCATTTTACGGTGGTCAAGCCTTGTTGGCAGGGGCCCTGTTAACATAAGGGGCGCATCTTAGGCAGATGCCCAGCGAGTGTCAAAGAAAAATAGAGGAAAATGTCGATATTTCAGGTAGATATGAAGAGCGCGAAACTTATCCTGGCATCCAGCTCCCGTCACCGCAGGGCGCAACTTGAACAATATGGCTTCAAGGTACTGCAAATGACACCATCGACTGAGGAGACTGAGCGTCCAGGGGAGACTCCTCAAGTTAGGGCTTTGAGACTGGGCATAGCAAAGGCAGTTTCCGTACGAGAGCAGTTAATGGAACCGGGGCCCACCCTGATACTGGGGTCGGACCAGGTGTGCCACATGGGCGGCAATATCTATCACAAGCCCGGCTCTCCAGGCGCCGCAGCAAGGCATCTGGCAAACTTCAGCGGGCGATGGGTTACCTTTTCCACCTCCCTGACTGCGCTGGCGGACGATGGCAGGCGTATTGATGCCTTAGAGGAATATCACCTGAAATTCCGGGAGTTATCTTCGGGAGAAATCGACGAGTATGTTGCCCTCGACGAACCTTACGATTGTGCTGGCGCCATAAAATTAGAGAAATTCGGCCTTAGCCTGATGGATGATGCCCGCGGCCGCGACAGCACAAGCGTTTATGGCTTGCCCATGATGTCTTTTTACGAAGCAGCCAGGGCTCTGAGGTACCCGATAAGTAACTTTATAAAAATTTAGCACCTTATTGATTTATATACCTAAATCGTTTGTTTCTAAGGTTGTTTCTAGAAAGCGCTTGAAAACGGTATCCACAGGCGCAGTGACCTCGAGACGATCATGCCCTTCCAGCGGCGGTATAACCAGCCGCGTTGCATGTAGCAACATACGTCGTGGCCGGCCGCTCAGTTGCTGATCGGCGAATTCATCACCATATCGGTCATCGCCGATGATAGCGTGTCTCAACCAGCGACTGTGGACCCTGATCTGGTGAGTTCGCCCGGTTAGCGGCTGCGCCTCCACCAGGGAAAGAGCCTCAGCCTGCCTGAGAGGCCGAAACAGCGTCCGAGCGGGCTTCCCGGCAGGATCGACCCGCGTAAATCTTTCCTGGCCGGAGCGTGACGTCGTAGCAAGAGGCTCATCAACCGTGACCTGCCCATTGGACCAGTATCCATGTACCACTGCCAGGTATGTCTTTGAGAGGGTTCCGGGTCGGCGCAGAGCATCCTGGAGCAGTTTCAGGTAACCTCGCCGTTTTGCGATCATCAGGCAACCTGAAGTGCCGCGATCCAGCCGATGCACAAGCTCACAACGGGCCAGGTCAGTTCTAGCGTGCCGTAATGTCTCGATAACACCAGCGTTGACCCCACTACCCCCATGTACAGCCATCCCCGCTGGTTTATTGAGTACGACCAGATGGTCATCTTCATGTAAGACGAGGCTATCGAGATTCTCAAAGCTGCCGACGGCTTCTGGACGTCTCTCCAGATCTCGAATCGGTGGTATCCTGACCTTGTCACCCGCTTTCAGCCTGACCTGGGGCTTAGCGCGACGTCCATTGATCCGTACCTCCCCCTTGCGGACAATACGATAAACACGTGTCCTCGGAAGACCCTTAAGGTACCGCAGAAGGAAGTTATCCAGTCGTTGCCCATCGATTTCCGGGTCAATCTGGATAATTTGTACTTGGTTGGTATCCATATCCGCTGCTTGAACTAAGATCATTAATTGTTATGATAAGCCCATGACGAGTTTATACATCTTTTGAATAACACCGTCATTTTTTATCGCGAGTCTGCCTTCGTTGCCATTAAGGGGCTTAAATCAGGCAGAAATATCGCCCGCTAAGCCTGTCAGGGTGGAATGTTAAGCACCATCTGGACCATCTGGAATGGTAAAGCGCTTAGCAAGCGAAATGAACATTTGGGGTTCAGCTTCATTTTTAAGGGCTGAACATGATTTATAGCATTTGGATCAGAATAGATCGTCAAATCGGTTAATTCGAAAGACACGGTACCGGAACCTTTACAGTTTCAAGTAAAGCTCATACCAGTTGACCTGATATAGATTGTTAACTGCGAAGCCCCAATTCACCGGGCGTAACGGACAAGCGTCAGCGAGACCTCTCACCCTAACGGAGTTTGATAAGCAGGTAAGCGAAGACAGCACAAACCGCATCAGATACTAGGATTTGACGATTCTGTTCGCGTTCCAATGTAATTGAACGAGAGAATCGTAATGAAACGTATGCTAATTAATGCAACTCACAATGAGGAGTTGCGGGTTGCCCTGGTCGATGGGCAACGTCTCTATGATCTGGATATAGAGAGCCAGGTCAGGGAACAAAAGAAGGCCAACATTTACAAGGCCAAAGTCACACGGGTAGAGCCCAGTCTGGAAGCTGCTTTTGTTGATTATGGTGGCAACCGACACGGTTTTCTGCCGCACAAGGAAATAGCCCGCGAGTACGTCTCCATCCCTGCCAACAAAATCCGCGGCAGGATTAACATCAAGGACGCGGTCAAGGAAGGGCAGGAAATTATCGTCCAGGTCGAGAAGGAAGAACGCGGCAATAAAGGAGCCGCCCTGACCACCTTCTGTTCACTCGCAGGTCGATACCTGGTGCTGATGCCCAATAATCCACGGGCAGGCGGAATATCCAGAAGAATCGAAGGTGAAGAGCGTGACGCCCTGAAAGAGAGCATGTCTCAACTGGAGATCCCGAAGAATATGGGTGCGATAGTTCGGACGGCAGGCGTTGAACGCAGCGCCGAAGAATTGCAATGGGATCTCAATTACCTGGTACAACTAAACGACGCGATCAACAAAGCGGCAGACGAGCGCCCTGCCCCATTCCTGATCTATCAGGAAAGCGACGTTATCATTCGTGCAATCAGGGATTACCTCAGAGATGATATCGGCGAAATCCAGTTGGATACGCAGGAATCCTTCGATCAGGCGTGCCATTTTGTCGACCAGGTTATGCCGCAGTTTCGGAGCCGGCTCAAACTCTATGAGAGCGATGTCCCTCTCTTCAACCGTTACCAGATCGAAGGACAGATTGAATCAGCATTTCAGCGTGAAGTCAGGCTGCCCTCTGGCGGTTCCGTCGTGATTGACCCCACTGAAGCACTGGTTTCAATTGACATTAACTCAGCCAAGGCGACCCGAGGTTCGGATATCGAGGAAACAGCGCTCAATACCAACCTGGAGGCAGCAGATGAGATCTGCCGGCAACTGCGATTAAGGGATATCGGCGGATTGATTGTCATTGATTTTATCGATATGACCTCTCCCAAGAATCAACGCGCGGTTGAAAACCGCATGCGGGATGCCCTGCAGATTGACAGAGCTCGTGTTCAAGTCGGCCGTATCTCGAGGTTCGGCTTACTCGAAATGTCTCGCCAGCGCTTGCGGCCATCACTGGGTGAAACCAGCGGAGTTGTCTGCCCTCGTTGTGAGGGCCTTGGCACCATCCGAGACATAGAATCGTCTGCTCTCGCAGTTATTCGGATGGTAGAAGAAGAAGCGCTCAAAGAGACCAGCACGGAAATCAG
>CAXPUI010000043.1:0-8626 GCA_964220205.1 Candidatus Allofontibacter communis
GAAATCATTGACGTGGAGCCGGCTGGCCCGGCCCACTAACCAGAGCAGCAGGTTGATATGCAGATCCGACTCGCCAATCCCCGAGGTTTTTGTGCCGGCGTGGACCGCGCCATTGAAATTGTAAACCGGGCGCTGGACGTGTTCGGAGCGCCTATCTATGTAAGGCACGAAGTGGTCCACAATAACTTTGTGGTGGATAACCTGCGCAACCGCGGGGCCATTTTCGTGGATGAGCTGGACGAGGTGCCAGACGACAAGCTTGTTATCTTCAGCGCCCACGGCGTCTCCCAGGCAGTGCAGAATGAAGCAGCGCGCCGTGGCCTGAAGGTCTTTGACGCGACTTGCCCGCTGGTCACCAAGGTTCACCTGGAAGTCATGCGCTACAGCCGCGACGGCCGGGAATGCGTACTGATCGGCCACCATGGCCACCCGGAAGTGGAGGGCACCATGGGACAGTACGACCACAGCAATGGTGGTGAGATCTACCTGGTGGAAAACGAGGAGGATGTTGCAAACCTGGAGGTTAAAGACCCGGGGAAACTCTCCTACGTGACCCAGACCACTCTGTCCATGGACGATACCGCCCGGGTGATCGACGCCCTCCGTGCAAAGTTCCCGGAGATCCAGGGGCCGCGCAAGGATGATATCTGCTATGCCACCCAGAACCGTCAGGACGCGGTGAAGCAGTTGGCCGGCGACTGCGATCTGATGCTGGTGGTGGGCTCTCCGAACAGCTCTAACTCCAATCGTTTGCGGGAACTGGCGGAGCGGATGGGCACGCCTGCCTATCTGATTGATGAGGCTTCCCAGATTGACGCCGCCTGGCTGGAAGGCAAGACCTCTGTTGGTGTTACCGCTGGCGCCTCTGCGCCCGAGGTTCTGGTAAACGATGTGATTACTCGCCTAAGAGAACTTGGCGGCAGCGTTCCGGAGGAGATTGCCGGGCGTGAGGAGAATATTGTGTTTTCTATGCCCAGAGAGCTTCGAATAGAGGCAGTGGATCTAACTTGATCTATGACCCTCTCGCAAAGGAATTGCTCCTCCCATTTAAAAGCTATCCCTGATTACCTTTCTCTGTGACGCTGTCGACATTTCACAGCTTTGTCGACCGTCTGTCTTCCAGATCAAGCCGTTTATCGATGCCAGCTGGAGCCTTGTTCACACCGGCACTAGGATGTCATTAGTCAATGAAAGGATTGAACTATGTCTGGATTCCAACGCCATGAGGGTTTCACTCTCCTGGAATTGATCGTAACGATAATAATCCTTGCAATCGTAGCGGCTTACGCTGTTCCCTCGTTTCGTGAAACTGTTTTAAATAATCGTCTCACAGCGCAAGTGAATGAGGTGTCGAGTCTGATTGCTTACGCCAGAAGCGAAGCGTCAAAACTGCAGAATGGCGTTGTGACGGCGTGTGCATCAACGGATAGCGCATCTTGCAGTGGTAACGCGGCCTGGGAAACAGGCTGGATAATTTTCAACGATTTTGACGGTGACCGCTCTGTTGATAACGGAGACGGTGATGAAATTCTGAAGGTGGGTGGCGCATTATCCGGTGGCAACAGTTTCCGGATTGTGGATTTAACGAGTGATAGCGGTGGTTTTGTTCAATTTGCCAGTAATGGTTTTCCTATTCCCTCAGCCACGGGGAATACAGCGGGTACGTTTGTGATTTGTGACGAACGAGGTGCTCAGCGGGCTCGTGCTGTGGTCGTCAATGTTTCCGGTCAGACCCGTTTGGCGAGAGATACCGGTGGAACAGCCGGAGTCTTGAATGACCATGATAATGCCGACGTTACGTGCCCCTGAGGAAGGAGACAAATATGGTTAAGCGGTCGAGTTCTAACCTGATTCTTATGCCTTGCTTTCGGACAGAAGGAAAGGAGCAAGGTTTTACGATGATCGAAATCTTGGTAACGCTTTTCATATTGGCTATTGGGCTGCTTGGGCTGGCGGGTTTGCTGTTCGAAGGAATGAGAAATAACCAGGGCGCATACCTCCGTACGCAGGCTAGCGTGCTGGCATACGATATGGCTGACCGGATGCGATCGAATAAGGCTGAAGCACAGTCTGGTAGTTACGGTGGTTTTTCGACGGCGAACGTTCAGTCAACGACTCCTCCGACATGCGCGAGTCAGGCCGCAGGTTGCACCAGATCTGACCAGGTAACACTGGATCAGATTGAATGGACTTTGCTCGTTCAGGGTACAGGGAATGACATGGCTATGCTGCCGGGAGGAGTTGGAACCATCGCCCACGATGCAGCATCAGGTATCTATACGGTATCTGTTCAGTGGAATGAAGCAAGCCGTGCAGGCGATGCTGGTGAGGCGATAGCCGGCGATAACTCATACACGGTTCGGTTTTCTTTGTGAGGTACGGGATGGGGTCTTTCAAGATCAACTTAGGGCTCGATAAGCCTCTTTACACCCAAAAGGGGTTATCTCTCGTCGAACTGATCATTGCGCTCGCGCTGAGTACAACCCTGATTCTGGGCATATTTACCGTCTACATGGATTCGAACCAGACGTCCCGGCTCGCTACATCGCTCGCGCGTATTCAAGAGTCAGGGCGCATTGCGACGGACATTATGTCCCGCGACATGCGAATGGTTGGTTTTCAGGGGTGCGCAGACCCTGATGACGTAACCATGAACATAATCGCTAACAATCCTCCGACTGCGGATTTCTTTCAGACGACACTGCGAGGCTGGGAAGTAGCGAACGGGAACTGGGCCAACGGAACCGAGTATGACGGAACTGCGATTGAGTCCAGTGCGCGAATTGGAAGCGACGTGATTGCCGTTCAGCGAGGCGAAACCATGGAAATAGAGCTGACAGGCAACATGTCAGCAAATAACGCCAATATCCAAGTGCAGGGCAACGACGTTGCACGGTTCTCCCAGAATGACATTGTGCTCATATCCGACTGCGAAGCTGCTGATCTATTTCGAATATCGAGTAATCCTTCGTCCGGGACCTGGGCTCATGCTAATAACGTAAACACGACGAATAGGCTAAGTCAGGCATATGCTGACGATGCCAGAGTAATGCAGTTTTCCTCCAGTATTTATTTCGTTGCCGATACAGGGAGGGATGATGCACAGGGAAATGACATTTTTGCGCTTTATAGGCAAAGCCTGGGACTTGGTGGAACCGTAGGTGCGGCCCAGGAGATTGTTGAAGGGGTCGAAAGTTTACAGATTGAGTATGGCGAGCTCTTGGCGACTGACAATATTCGATACACCACCGCTGACAACATCGGCGACATGGCGAACGTAGTAGCGATCCGATTGGGAATGTTGATAAGCGATGCGGATGGCTCCCGTGAGGGACCTGATACAGGATCTTATGATTTGCCAGGTGAAACTATTGTGGCAACAACCGGAGCAGGCGCCGGTGCAATAACTCATCCGGAGGACCAGCGTTTGCGCAGAGCCTTCGTGACAACAGTAATGCTCCGGAATCGTGATTGATAACAATCAAAAAGGTAAAGCTAAGATGAAAAGGACACATTACCTGGGGCACATGGGCGGGCAGAGTGGTGCAGCCTTGATAGTAAGCTTGATCGTCCTATTAGTACTGACCTTGATCGGCGTTGCTGGAATGAACTCATCCGTCATGCAAGAACGAATGGCGGTGAACTCGCAGAACTCGAATAGAGCGTTCCAGGCAGCTGAGAGCACGGTGAGTGCATTGACGAATCAGCTCATGGCAAACGACCTCTCCATGCTGCGTGAGTCGATGCAGAACTCAAGTGGGGAATCCAGTGTGAAAACGGTTACTAATCTGGATTCGGGGAATGGAATGACTGGTAACTATCAGGCGAGATTCCTGGGCGAAATCATCATAACTAGCGGTAGTTCCATGAACGCGGATGAAAGCTCGACGCAGTTAAAAGGTTACCGCTATGAGCTTATCGGCGAAGCCTCAATGGCTAACACCGGAGCAGAAGCGCGGGTTTTCAAAGGTATTGAGTATTATTGATTCCCGGGTAGGGGAAGGAGTAACGCATGAACAGAAATCGCTCTATAAAAGTGGGTATGGTGGTTTCAATGCTCTCATTGTTCAGCTTGGCTTCGAATGCCGATGAGCCGCGCTCTATGCTGGACGGGGATGTTGAAGCCGCTGAGGCGAGTGTGGTGGAAATGGTTACTAACTCCTCTGGAGAGGTGGTTCAGATTAGGGTAGAGGGCTGTGAAACATGCAGCTCTGAGAGGTATCTGCCATCCAGAGAGCTCTCTGTTTCGCTATCTGGGCAGCCCGTTCCCGCTGGTCGGCTTGTCGGTTTGAGCGGCCTATCTGGGACATTAACTCTTAATGCTAACTCTGGAATGGTTCAGCGGGTGGATTTCTGGAGTGAACGTGGTGGAGTGAGGGTAGACCAATGAAAAAGTACAGCCGGTTTTTTACCACAGTTCTATCAGCAGCCTACTTCTCTTTGGCCGGTACGGCTGCGCTTGGCGACGACACTGAGATTTTCTTCACCAACGCTCAGCAAATCGTAAAACCCAATGTCATGCTGATTTTGGACGTTTCTGGCAGTATGGGTACTCAGGATGTCAACGGGGATACGCGTCTTAATGTCATGAAGCAGGCTGCTAAAGATCTAATCAACAGTCTCAGTGACGTAAATGTTGGTTTGATGGTGTTCGGTGGCAACGAGGGTGCATATTTCAAGGCACCTGTTGCGGATATAAGCACGCAGAAAGCAAGCCTGATTACCAAGATAGACAGCTTGACAGCCGGAGGAAACACACCGTTGTCTGAAAGCTTGTTTGAGTCTATGCGTTATTACCAAGGTGAAAGTGTTTTTATTCGGAGTACGGACGAGGACGGCTCACAGGTATCTGGAATTGTGAGTTCAGCCAATTCGAACAGATTTGAAAGCCCGATAAAATATTCCTGCCAACCGAACTACTCGATGATTCTAACAGACGGTCAGCCCACGCAAGACCGTAACCATGAAGATGATTTCGAGAAAGTTATCAATGCGTGCTCAGGGGACAACTGTCTTGATGAAATAGCTGAGCACATGTGGACGCAAGATATGATTCCAGCTTCGGCCGATCCCAATGATAAGTTTCCGGGACAGCAGAAGATCGCCACTTTCACTATAGGTTTTAAAACGGATCAAACGTTGCTGAGTGACACTGCACGGAAGGGTGGTGGCCAGTATTTATTGGCCGATAACGCTTCTCAGCTTTCCGGAGCACTTCAAAAGGTCTTCGATGAAGTTAATGCGCGATCAACTACTTACGTCTCGCCAGGCATTGCCGTTAACACTTTTGACCGCCTGAACCATCTGAACACCCTTTATTATGCTTTGTTCCAATCCTCGAAAGGTGCCGTCTGGGAAGGGAACCTTAAACGGTACAAACTGGAAATCCAGAAAAATGCCCAAACTGGCGAGGCGGAAGCGGTCATAGTCGATGAAAACGGCAATCCCGCGATTGATCAAGCTACCGGCTTTTTCAAAGATACTGCTCAGAGCTGGTGGAGTCCAACGGCAGATGGTCCCAACGTGCGGCTGGGTGGAGCTGCCTCGCAGCTCCCAGACGCAACCGCCGACCGCAAAGTTTATTCAAATCTGAACTCAACTAAATCGGATCTTTCTGACAGAACTAATGCTGTCGTCGTCAATAACAATAACCTTACCAAGGCTCTGTTTGGCGACTCGACGATGTCGGACGGAGAGTTTAGCAAGCTGATTCAATGGACTCGGGGGGTTGATGTTACCGACCGTGATAACGACCAGGACGTTACGGAGGCACGTAAGTTACTTGCTGACCCACTGCACTCTGTTCCTCAACTCGTGATCTATGATGGTTCGACCGTCAGTAATCAGGACATTACAATTTATTACGGCGATAACCAAGGATATATCCACGCGGTTGATGGAGCGTCAGGCAAAAGCTATTTTTCGTTTATGCCTAAAGAGTTGCTTCGGAAGCAGCCCGCAATGATGAACAGTACGGAGCAATCCCCGAAAGAATATGGAATGGACGGGACGGTTGTTAGTTGGGTCCATGACGACAATCTAGATGGGGCTATCAAAGCTGCTAATGGCGATTTTGCATACATCTACTCTGGGATGCGTCGTGGAGGAAAAAGTTACTATGCACTCGATGTTACAGACAGGACCGCTCCCTCCTTGCTCTGGCAGATAACGGGCGGCGTCTCTGGCTCTGATTTTGAGGAACTGGGTCAGACTTGGTCGAAACCCGTTAAATCCAAGGTTAATATTAACAACAAAGTTTATGACGTTCTGATATTCGGTGGTGGCTACGATGATGATCAGGACTCAGCCACAGTGCGAACTGCGGACGATGTAGGGCGCGCCATTTATATTGTTGATGCCGAGACGGGCGACCGCCTCTGGTGGGCGGGCCCCTCAGGCAGTCAAGCTGATCTGGTCCTGTCTGAAATGCAATACAGTATTCCTGCATCCCCCAAGGTTCTGGATGTAAACGGCGATGGGCTTGCAGATCAGATTTATGTCGGAGACATGGGTGGCCAGGTATTCCGGTTCGATATCAACAACACAGCGAAGCAGAGCAATCTTGCAACTGGCGGGCGTATCGCCAATCTGGCTGGATCTACGGCCGCCAGCAACCGGCGTTTCTATCATTCGCCAGACCTGTTTGGAGTGAAAATCGGCGGCGCGCGATACCTGGGCCTGATTATCGGCTCTGGCTTCCAGGCCCATCCGTTGGATACCACGATCGAAGATCGAATTTATATGATGAAGATCAAGGCGGTAAGCTCCGCCCCGATTGATCCGACCGACGTGACTGAGACGCGGGTATTATATGAGACGCTGACCGAGTCTGACCTCTACGATGCAACTGATAACCTGATTCAGCAGGGTAACCAAACTGAGCGGGCAACTGCGGCCCAAAGTCTCTCAACTTCTGATGGTTGGTATATCAAGCTGAACAACAATCCTGGTGAGAAAGTGCTCTCAGAGAGCGTTACTGTCAACAATGAAGTCTACATCACGACGTATGAGCCGAAAGCGAGTTCGGATCCGTGCCTACCACCCACAGGTACTTCAAGGCTCTATCACTTGTCGGTACTTGATGGTCGGGCAGTTCGCAACTATTACAAGCTGGATGGCAAGGGAGATGATGATTTGACAAGGCCAGATCGTTATGTGGAGCTGGATATCCCGCTGCCCTCAAATCCTCAACGCATGCGAGTGGATGATACTGACGTAATTTGCGTAGGTACAGACTGTCAGACAATTGATTCCATTCAGGGCGTTGTCGAAACATATTGGTATGAAGACTGAGGGGTATATTTACGTGGCATCGCGGGATAAAGGTTTTACCTTGCTTGAGCTCCTGATCGTCGTTGCTATTGTTGGAGTGATAGCGGCCTTCGCATATCCGAGCTATGTCGAATATGGGGAACGGACCCGGCGCGCTGATGCGCAAGGTGCCCTTCTTGAGTTTGCTGCAGCCATGGAACGGCATTACGCTACCGCAAATAGCTACGAAGGCGCGGCAACAGGCGGGAGTGACACGGGGAGCCCAGGTATCTTTCCAGACGAAGCCCCGCTTGAGAGCAATGATAAGTTTTACGATCTCACAATCACCGCTGCCACAGGCTCCTCCTATACACTTAGGGCGACTCCGAAAAGTGTCCAGGCTGGGAACGGAATTCTTGAGTTGGATTCGACCGGAGCGAGGCGCTGGGATGAGAGCGCTGACGGCAGTTTTGATGCTGGTGAAAACGATTGGCAGCAGTAGATGGATAGCCGATCTTAAGATCGGCTCTCAAAACTTGCTTAGCACTGTATTGTGGTTCCCCAAGGAAGTTTGATTTCGCCGTCAGCATCGTGATCTAGCTCGGCCCTAAATCGTCCAGCGATGTTAATGGGCATATAACTCATTGTCCCTTCAGCCGGGTTTGAGGGGCAAAGCACAAGACTCCCCATGGCGCCATAAGCCATGCCCTTGCTGTTGAATTGAAAGTATCCCCGCCCGGCCGTTCTCGATCGCAAAGTATAAGTGCCAAGCTCTACGTTTAGTTGTCTGAGTATTTCTCCGCCATCTGGTGCTTTGTCGTTGTTTGAATCCAAAAAGATTGAGACCGGACTCTCCCAGTCGTCAACGCATCGATTCTTTGACAGAGGACAAACTGTCACCAAAGACCGGTGACTGACAGCGCTCCACCGAGCATATGCGAATAGAGAATAGTAGCTTTCCAAGATGACTCTATGTCTGGTTTTGCTGACCCACCATTGCCAAGCCTGACTGCTAAAACCTGCGGCGATTGATAAAATGACAATGATCATGACAAGCTCGAGTAAACTAAATCCTTTTGCACGATTATACGGGGGCATGCTAACTGTCCTTGTTAGGTGAGGGAAAAACCGGCTTCCTGCCGGTATCATTGAGTATTATATTTCAAAGGGATCAGCAAGTTGCGAACAGTTACCTAAATTTGGACATTACTCCATCCCTAACTTCTTCAATCGATATCTTAGTGCCCGAAAGCTAATTCCCAGACGTTTCGCCGCGGCAGTCTTGTTCCACCGCGTGGCCTCAAGAGCCTTTTCTATGGCTTGTCGTTCAATCGTCTCCAGGTATCCCTCCAGATCGATTTCGCCATCCGGCACG
>CAXPUI010000044.1:0-5431 GCA_964220205.1 Candidatus Allofontibacter communis
ATTATCGAGATCCACCATGGAACCGATCGTGGAATGCCGATAGGGATGTCCTGGCGGAAAGAGTCCCTCATAAAGATTGTAGTTGACCCGCCCATAAGGCTGGTTGTCACCTTGGCGTTTCTCATTCTGGACAACGCCTATCTGGTTATCGAGTTTTTCCTGCGTGACGGCACCCAGGAGGTGCCCCATTCGATCCGACTCAAGCCAAAGTACCAGATCCAGTGCAGGCGTGGGCACGGTCTGGAAGTAATTGGTTCGATCCAGCCAGGTCGTTCCATTCAGCCCGGTAGCACCGACCTGCTGCATAGGCTGAAACCATTCACCGTCATAGTTTTCACTACCGTTGAACATAAGATGTTCAAACAGATGCGCGAAACCTGTTTTGCCCGCTGGTTCGTTTTTTGACCCTACGTGATACCAGATGCCAACAGCCACGATAGGCGCCTTGCGATCCTCATGGACGACAACCCGCAACCCATTGCCCAACGTGAATTTTTCATAATCAAGATCGACATCGGGGACATCGGCAGCCAGCCCGAGAGGAATGGCCGCAGCGCTGAGCAGAAACAGGATTATTCGCATGTTGGGGAGTTCCGGAAATAAATGAAGGTTGCTTGCTGTTTATTGGTCAGGTTAAACGCGCTATACCATACTTTCCGTAAGCTAACAGAGCAAACGGCTCAGGTGCATTTCATCGCACACAACATGCTGATCACCGCAGGGACGTTCTCGAGCGGCGATCGACCTGACTCCATGCGGAAATATCAGATTTCAGAAGACAGAGACACCTTCTGAGAAGTCATATTTGAAATGGGGGTCACCAGTGACGGTCCCATCAGCCTGCACAATATGCGTAGAGGGCGAGGCAATGTCGAGGAAATCCTGGACAGTCAGCAGACCGGTTATCTCGCTGCGCGGATCAGCATCTTCATGATTCTGTAGCAGCACCTCGGAATCACTTTCAAAGACACCTCTTGACTCAAAACCTTCCGGACAATCACTGAACGGGGTATGAAACGAACCCGCTGCCTCATAGGAAAACATGCCGTTTTCGACCCGGTTCGTGCCTTCCCTGTAACCGAACCAGCCTTTGGTCGTAAATGACATCGCTCGACAGATATGAAAATGAGGTGCAAAGTCCGGTGCGCCGGGGTCCATCCGAAACGCATAGGCCACGGTATTCGTTGGTACGTGAATAGTCAGAGCCTTGAAGTAGGAGCCTTCTGCAACCTCGACCCAGTCAAGATCATTTGCCTGTATGTCCGCTGTGATACGTTCCAGCTGCGCCAGACCTAGAGCCATCGTATGTTCCTCGCCAATCAGGGGCCTTTACCATAGGTCAAATCTGCAGGAGAGTAAAACCCATCAGCCTCTCATTCTGGCGCCCGTCGGATCATAGAAGGCTTTCAGGGAAGCCGTCGCCGGATATCTTGTTCCCGCCACCTCTATTTCAAAGTCAGCAGCAGCTAAAGCATCCGCTTTCAAGCCTGGTCGGTTCACGTAACCCATCCCCATGGCTGCGCCGAAAGAATGGGCATACATCGCGGACGTCAGATACCCGACCGCCTCGCCATCCATCAAAACCGCTTCATTGTGGTACAGCAGTGGCTCAGGATCTTGCAGCAGGAACTGAACCAGCCGTCGATCCGGCAGACCAGCAGCTTTCTGAGCAACAAATGCGTCCCTGCCCAGAAAGTCTCCGGCATCGGGTTTCGCAACAAATGACAAACCCGCCTGCACCAGGTTGTCTTCGGCACCAATATCGTGTCCCCAGTGTCGAAAGCCCTTTTCCAGACGCAGGCTATTCAAGGTATGAAGCCCTGCGTTGCATATCTCAAACTCAGCGCCCGCCTGCATAATGGCCTCATAGACGCCGACTGCTGATTCCGCTGGAATAAATATCTCAAACCCGAGCTCACCCACGTAGGACAATCGCTGGACCCAGCATTGGTGGCCTGCCAGTGGCATGAAACAACCCGTACCAAAAGCGAAGTTTTCTGTCCCGAGATCATGCTCTGCGACCTTTGCCAGGGCTGCTCTGGCATTCGGACCCTGTAGTGACAGACAGGCGTAGCGCTGGGTGATATCCACCATCTGCACGCCGTCCTCAAGATGCCGTTTGATATGCCACCAATCGCGACTGTACGAACCTATGGAGGTGATCACCCAGTAGCGTTCTTCTCCAAGCCTGGCGATGGACAGGTCCGCGTTTATACCACCGCGTTCATCGAGGAACTGGGTATAAACGACCTGCCCCACCGGTACTTGCATGTCGGCGGCCGCAAGATACTGCAGGGTTGCTTCCGCGCCCTCGCCGGTCACCTCGAATTTGGCGAACGATGACATATCGAAGACACCCAGCGAGGCCCTCACCGCCAGGTGTTCGGCCGCATGAAAGTCAAACCAGTTCTGACGCTTGTAGCTGTAACGGTAGTTCGGGTCAGCTCCATTCCGGGCAAACCAGTTGGGACGTTCATAACCACCGACCTCCCCAAAACAGGCACCGTGCGATGCCAGCGTCTCATGGAGCGGTGACAGCATAAGGTTCCTGGCCGTCTTGTACTGGTAGAAAGGCCAGTGCATGTCATAGGTATGACCAAGCGCTTCCGGTATACGTTCCGCGACATACTCATCACTTTTCTGAACAGGATGGGTCCGACGAACATCACACTCCCAGATATCTCCTGATGGATAACCATCGATGATCCAGTCGGCCATGATCTTGCCGAGCCCTCCCCCTGCACCAATCCCCTTGGAGTTCATACCACAGGCAACAAAAAAGTCTTTCAGTTCCGGGGTGGGTCCAAGCAAATGCAGATTGTCACTGGTAAAGCTCTCAGGACCATTGAAAAAAGTGCGAATACCCGTCTCACCAAGCGCAGGAAAAGTCTCAATACCATCCAGGACATACGGTTCAATGTGAGCCATATCAACTTCAAATTCATCGAAGCAGAAATCCTCATGAATCCTCGACATCGGACAACCCCTGGCATTGTGCTCAAACCAGCCAACCAGCATCTTGCCGGCGTCTTCTTTGAAGTAGATTCCTTTATCAAAGTCTCTGAGAACCGGCCTCTTTGTCAGACCAGGCATTTCCTCGGTAACCACGTAAAAGTGCTCGCAGGCATAGAGCGGCAACTCTATCCCCAGCGGCCTGGCAAGTTCTCGTGACCAGAGACCTGCCGTCAGGATCACCTTATCAGCGGTCACCTGGCCCTGGTCGGTCTCAACCCCCGTGACGCGGATACCATCACTGACGATTCTTTCAACCTTGCAGTTCTCCCTGATAACAACGCCTCTGTTTCTGGCCCCCTTGGCCAGGGCCTGGGTCGTATCAATCGGATTAGTCTGACCATCTTTCTCAATATACATCGCGCCCAGGACACCCGTCGGGTCCAGTCCAGGATAAATATCCAACAGGGTAGCGGTACTCAAAAATTCCGATTCGACATCAAACACCCGAGCCATCGTCGCCGTGCGCTGTAACTCTTCGAGGCGCTCTTCGTTACGCGCCAGCGAGAGACTGCCGATTCGCCGGTAACCGGTCGCCTGACCGGTTTCTGCTTCAAGGCTGTTGTAAAGCTCGTGGCTGTACTTGGCCAGCGCTGTCAGCGTGGGCGTCGGCCAAAGCTGGCTGACCAGCCCCGCAGCATGCCACGTCGTCCCGCAGGTCAGCTGCTTCCTTTCCAGCAAGAGCACATCGGTCACTCCGCGCTTGGCCAGGTGGTAGGCAATGGCACAACCCTCTATGCCGCCCCCGACAATCACGACATCAACCCGTTCCGGCAGTGTACTCATGATCGTAATTTTTCATTGCTGGGATCGTAAGCCATCGTCATTTCAACATGCGCGTCGCGCACACCAACCGACGTATGAACCTTAACTTTCAACCCATCCTCCAGGGTGTCCGGTCGCAGGTAGGCGAAGGCGAGACTCCGCCCGACCCTGAATCCAAAAGCACCGCTCGTCGTGAGCCCGATATGCTCGCCTCCGGCAAACACTGCCTCGTTGCCGAAGCATTCGCAAGGGACGTCATCATCAAAAACCAGGTAGGCCAGTTCAATGGAAAAGCCCAGCTCTTGTCGCTCGAGCAGGCTGGCGCGCCCGATAAATTCCCGGGACATGTCAACAAACCGGCTCATACCTGCCTCAAGCGCACTAATCTCTTCTGTAAACTCACTGCCGTAGGCTCTGTAGGCCTTCTCCAATCGCAGTGAATTAAAGGCATATCCTCCAAAATCCATCAGGCCATAATCAGCGCCAATCTGTTGCATCGAATCATAGATAGACAGGAGCTGGTAGCGCGGCATATGTACTTCGTAACCCAATTCGCCGGCATAGGAAACCCGCATGACCCTGGCCTCGGCGCTATCAATCTGCATTGTCCTCGCTTGCAGCCATGGGAAGGCTTCGCCTGAGATGTCTTGATCGGTCATCTGCTGCAGGATGTCCCGGGCAGCAGGCCCGGTCAGCAGAAAACCAGCAAGTTCATCAGTAACATTATCGATCGTAACGTCAAATCCAGGCTGGTTAAGCTGCATCCAGTGCAGATCTTTGTGCTCACTCCCAATAGCGGAAAAGAGATAATAATGATCGTCCGCCAGTCGCGTAATCGACATATCGCTCATGATGCCACCATTGGGCAAATGGAAGAGGCTCAGCGCCATACGGCCATCGCCTGTTGGAAGCCTGTTACAGGATAACCTGTCGAGAAACTTGCCTGCATCCGGCCCTTTCACGTCGTACTTCGCTGCACCAGAAATATCAATAACACCCGCTCGCTCATGGACAGCAAGGCATTCCTCACGAACCACCTCATGGGCTTCGCTATGGGACCAGGACAGCGATTCCTGTCTTACCCGGTCGGTCTGGAACCAGAGCACCTTCTCGTAGCCCTGCACAGCACCATGCACTGCGCCCTTCTGCGTCAGCCGACCGTAGAGCGGACTGACCTTCTTGGGACGACCATGGGGTCGGTTGTCATTAGGTGCAGCGACCGCGTACATCGCTTCGTAGGACTCAATCGCTTTGGTAACGCAGTAGTCTTTATCGGCCCACTCGCCAAATCGACGACAATCCAGCGGTGCCATATTGATTTCGGTCTGACCATGAACGATCCACTGTGCCATGTATTTCCCCACGCCGCCCTGAGCGATACCAATACTGGCACCGCAGAGATTCCAGAAGTTGCGGAAACCCGCCTGGGGACCTGCCAGGATGTTATCGTCCGGTGTATGTGTAATCGGTCCGTTAACGACCGTTTTCACTCCGGTCTCGCGAAAAGGTGGCATCAGATCCATGCACCGCTCAAGAAAAGGCATCAAACGTTCAAGGTCTGCATCAAACAGTTCGCGATCAAAGGCCCAGTCCATACCATCAAGCGCCCAGGTCTTGGCTCCCCTCGTCTCGTAAGGGCCTACCAGAAAGCCCC
>CAXPUI010000045.1:0-2985 GCA_964220205.1 Candidatus Allofontibacter communis
GGGAGAACGCTGTCTTTTCTCCGCCTTTACAATGGCGCTGACGAAGCGCTGAACGGGCACTGGCGACTCTATTTTTCACTCGGCCTGGTACCCGCTGAAGCAGAAACGCGGGTAAGACGAAAGATTATCGATGGCCGATACGGCTTTCTGGAACCAACCGCTGACTGGGCGAGCCTGGGATCCGGGGAAGACACAGAAATCCCCCTGCAGAACTGGCTGTTCACTCACATGCCGGCCGTAGCAAGGCAAGGTTTCCACCTGCTGACCTGGGAAGCCTCTCCTGCTGAAGGGACCCTGAGCGAGCCGGAAAAGCTGGCTCCGGTGCTTCTCGATATTACCTCCACGCCCAATACCTGGATCGCCGATATGTCTCCGAGTTGTGACATCCACCCGGACACCGTCGAGCACCGATACAAGGTTAACGAAGAGGCTATCGCCAATGGGGAATTCACGATCATCCCTGCACCTGAGACTTTTATCAATCTGGGCGCACCTATTCCCTTCAGTGGACTTGATTTCGATGATGACGAACTCGCAAAAGTTCTGCCAAACAACCCAGCAGCGGGGAGCCTGCCAGTCACAGTCAGTTACCAGGACAAGCTCGACGGTTATTCGATCGACGTGAACTCCAGCGGCATTACTATCAAGTCCGGTTCAGAAGAATCCACTTTTCACGCGGCACACACGCTGAGGCAACTCATCAATGCTGAAAACGGTCTCCAGCCCTGCCAGATTATCGACAGGCCGGATTTTGAACATCGTGGTCTGTTTATCGATATCGCGAGACACTTCCACAGCGTGGACGACCTTAAAACCATTATCCAGGGAATGGCGGCTTACAAGATGAATCGCCTGCAGCTGGGGATCAGCAATGACGAAGGATGGCGACTGGCCATCCCCGGTTTACCGGAGTTAACCGATATCGGCGCCAGGCGGAAATTCTTAACTGCGGAGTCCGCACCGACAGATTCTCTCTATCCTGCCTGGGGCGACGGCCCCGAGGAAAAGCATGATTACATCTCCGGGGAACAATTCGTTGAGCTCCTGCGTTTCGCCGAGGAGTCGCACGTCGAGATCATCATCGAATTTAACCTGCCGGCTCATGCTAATGCCCTGATCAAATCCATAGGGGCGAGCGGACGATATCGGATTGTCGATCCCGACGACGAATCGAGCTACAGATCGGCCCAGGGATACAGCCACAACGTGGTCAATGTCTGCCTGCCCGACACTTTTGAACTGGCCAGACAGATCCTGCTTGCTATCGCTGATTACTACGAAACGGCTGGATTGCCGGTCAAGCATATTCATCTCGGAGGCGATGAATTGCCGGAAGGTGCCTGGCTGGGATCACCTGCCTGCCACAAATCCTCTCTCTGGCTGGCCTCCTGGGACATGGACAATGCCACGGATCGGGAGGCCGCCACCCGGTCCCTGCAGGAGCACTACGCCCGGCGCATTATTGACATCGTCCAGGAGATCGACCCGGACATCATGATCGGTTTCTGGCATGAAATGGCGCCCTTCCTGCCCGCGGATGCCAATACCTACATTACCGGCTGGACTACTGAATCTGCACCTGACGGACTGATTGACGGTATTCTCCATGGCGACCAGAAACTGGTCATTGCAAATGCCAGTTTTCTTTACCTGGACATGCCCTACAGTCTCCACGCCGAGGAACCCGGGTTGCCCTGGGCCGCCTACACCAGTACCAGGAGAATTCACGATTTTAATCCGCTCGACTGCTGGGCGATCACCGACATGTCGGCCGTCATGGGCCTCCAGGCACAGCTCTGGAGTGAAACCGTTATCGACCAGACTGCGCTGCACTATTATCTCTTTCCGCGCTTACTCGCCGTGGCCGAGCGATCCTGGCGCAGCCGACCTGGCAATTGGGCCGGTTTTGCTGCAGCCCTGGGTGGACGTGAACTTGCTTATCTCGATACCTTGAAGATCGATTACCGTTTACCACCACCAGGTATTCAGATCACGGGTGATCAGTTAAGAGGCAACACCGCATATCCCGGTCTGACCATCCGCTACAACCTCGGAGGTGCGAATCCGACGCCAAACTGTCCAAGCCTGAACGGCAGCCTGGACATCAGCGGCTACACGGAAATCAGGCTGGCAACCTTCTCACCATCCGGGGAGAGATCAAGCCGAGTCGAGATAGTCGAGGATCTGACCGACGCAGGCCTCGATTGAATCCTCTCCCGACCTGAGGTGTATTTCCGGGTTTTCCGGTGCTTCATAAGGACTGTCAACACCAGTGAAGTTCGGTAAATCACCCCTCCTGGCCTTCGCGTAGAGACCTTTCACATCACGCCTTTCCGCCTCTTCAATCGGCGTGTCCACAAAGATCTCAACAAACTCTCCATCTGGCATCAAACGACGCGCCATGTCTCGTTCTGCCCTGAACGGCGAGATGAACGACGTCAGTACGACCAGTCCAGCATCCACCATGAGCTTGGCCACCTCCGAAACACGTCGAATGTTCTCAACGCGATCACCATCGGAAAAGCCCAGGTCCTGGTTCAGACCATGTCGAACATTATCACCATCGAGTATGTAGGTTCTGATACCTCGCTTGTGCAGCGCCTGTTCAAGGGCATCGGCAATAGTTGATTTTCCGGAGCCACTTAAACCGGTGAACCAGAGCACCCTGGCCGGGTGGCCATTCAAGGCCTGGCGAGCGGCTTTATCAATAACGAGTCGTTGCTGGTGGATATTACTCGCCCGACGTAAGGCAAAATTGATCAGGCCCGCCGCTACCGTCGCATTAGTGTAGCGGTCAATCAGGACAAACGATCCCAGGCCACGGCTGTTTTGATAGGGCTCGAACGGAATACCCCGATCGACGCTGATGGTCGCCACACCAATGTCATTCAGCTGCAGATCACGTGTCGACAGATGCTCCAGGGTATTCACATTATATTTGTACTTGATGTCCGTCACCGTCGAGTTGACCCTGCTCGTCCCTGA
>CAXPUI010000046.1:0-2555 GCA_964220205.1 Candidatus Allofontibacter communis
TATGTTGTAACTGAAGAACTATTGGCAGCCGGTGCTCCCGTAGGTCGCCATTGGATTGCTGACCGGCAAACCGGTCCGTTGTTCCTTAAATTTGGCAGCGAATCGCAAAGACAGGACTTCCTTCCTAAAATCATAGCCGGGGACTGTTACTTTTCGATAGGCATGAGCGAGCCTGATACTGGCTCCGATCTGGCTTCTATCCGTACCACCGCGACGAAAACAGACGGTGGATGGCTTGTTAACGGGAGTAAAATCTGGACCAGCTTTGCTCACACCAATCATTACATGGTGGCACTGGTGCGTACCGAACCGCCTTCCGACAATCGTCATGCAGGCATGAGCCAACTGATCATTGATCTCAAGGATCCGAACGTAAAGGTGACCGGTATCAAAACTCTGTCGGGAGACGAAGATGTCAATCAGGTTGTCTTTGACGACCTGTTCGTTCCTGATAAATACCTTGTCGGTGAGGCAGGGAATGGATGGGAACAGGTGATCAGTGAACTCGGTTACGAAAGAAGTGGTCCTGAACGATTTCTCTCCGCGTTCAGGGTTATCGTTGAATTTGCAAAGGAGATTGAGTCCGGTGCGAGTGCAGAAGAGGCAGCCCTGCTCGGACGGTTGTTGTCTCACCTGGTTACCCTGCGCCGTATGTCCATTTCTGTAGCGGGTATGCTCGAGGCTGGTCAGACCCCAATCACCGAAGCTGCCCTGATCAAGGACCTGGGCAATACTTACGAGAGAATGGTGCCGGAAATTGTCCGCACCGTTATGGATCGACAATTGTCCAGTCGTTTCCTGGCGACATTGAATGAGTGTGTTCTGCATGCCCCGTCCTTTACGCTTCGCGGTGGCACAAGAGAAATACTCAAGGGAGTAATTGCCAGAGGCCTGGGGCTGAGGTAGGTATGATGAATAATGAACAATCAATGCTCAAAGATGCGCTTGAACGTCTGTTGACGGATATGTGTACTGCTGACGTTGTTGATGCGGCAGAAGCCGGGCACTGGCCCGCTGATCTCTGGCAGTCGCTGACCGAGATGGGTTTTACTCTCGCGGGCATTTCTGAGCAGGCAGGTGGAACAGGCGGAGATATTGCAGACTCGCTCCTGGTGATACGGGAAGCTGCAAGATTCGCGGCTCCATTGCCGCTTGCCGATCACTTTCTGGCAGCCAGATTGCTAGAAGAATCGTCGCAAACAGTGACGCGATCTGTCATGACGGTCGCCAGCGGCAATTTCAGTCTGGACGATCAGGGTCGGCTTCGAGGTCACGCAGATCATGTCGCATTCGCTCGATGGGCAGAAGAAATCGTGTTGGTTGCGACGAGAGATGATCAGCAGTTTGTCTGTCGCGTTGAAGCGGCTGACGTTGAAATAGTACCCGGCACCAATCTGGCTGGAGAGCCTCTGGATGCCATTGATGTGGATCTGGTTTTACCTGATGTAAGTTTCGCCAAGGCGCAAGCGGAGAGCACCCGGCGGCTTTTCGTGATGGGGGCGGCGCTCAGAAGTCTGATGATGGCCGGTGCGCTGGAATCGATACTCCAGATGTCGGTGCAGTATGCGATGGAACGTAGTCAATTCGGGCGACCAATCTCGAAGTTTCAAGCGATACAGCATCAACTTGCCGCTCTTGCAGGAGAATCAGCTGCCAGCACGATGGCAGCGCACGCTATCGTCGAGACCTTTGAGGAATCCTCGGAAACGGATACAGCCATTGGTAAAGCCAGGATCGGAGAAGCGGTATCCGTTTGTACCGATATCGCCCACCAGGTGCATGGCGCGATGGGCTATACCATGGAGCATTCACTGAATCATCGGACTCGGCGTCTCTGGTCATGGCGTGATGATTATGGCAATGAGCGATACTGGCAGCTGCAGGTAGGGCAGAATTTCCTGGATTCTGATTCAGGCAGCCTCTGGGCGAGTATCACGAACCTGGGTTGAGCCAGCAGGCAGTTCATGAGGCCTGCCGCTCTGTTTAGCAGACGTTCAGTGGCCAGCCAGTCCGTATACTGAATCTACTTCGGGTATTGCGGTGCTACAGGTGACCTGGCCTGTGTCAATCAATCGTATCATGGCAGCGAGTACCGAGCGGGCAGCAGCACCGTGCATCCTGGGATCGGTGTCCGTGTACATGACCGGCACCATGTCTGAAATGGTTGTGTAGTCTTTTTGGAGACAATTCAGAATCTGCTGTTCCCGATCGAGTCGATGTTGAATAAAGGCATTGACGTAGCGATGAACGTCGTTAATGCAGGTTCCATGAGCAGGCCAGTAGGTTTCATCATCGCGTTCCAGGAGCTTATCAAGGCTCTTCATGTAGCTGGTCA
Source organism: Candidatus Allofontibacter communis (assembly GCA_964220205.1). GTDB lineage: Bacteria > Pseudomonadota > Gammaproteobacteria > Pseudomonadales > Azotimanducaceae > UBA9659. The sequence goes on from CAXPUI010000046.1 coordinate 2,336, forward strand.
TATCACCGTCAGGAGGGCCGATAACACTGGTAGACCAGCCCATAACGTGATCGCCGGTAAACAGTGCTTTTTCTTCCTTCAGAGCATAGCAGACATGATTCGATGTATGGCCTGGCGTATAGACGCATTCAACGGTCCAGCCGTTTCCTTGAATAATGTCGCCATCGTTAACCCGGTGGTCTGGCGAAAAGTCCATATCTCCACCGGCCTCTATCTGCAC
>CAXPUI010000047.1:0-7129 GCA_964220205.1 Candidatus Allofontibacter communis
GATCGGTTGCACAAGACCAACAATTTTCCGGAATTCACCGGACGTGTCTGTCCTGCTCCTTGCGAAGGAGCCTGTGTCCTCGGTATCACCGATCCCCCGGTAACGATCAAGAACATAGAGAATGCGATTATCGACAGGGGCTTTGCTGAAGGTTGGGTGGTTCCCAAACCACCGCCTGTCAGAACGACGAAAACCGTGGCTATCGTCGGCTCGGGGCCCTGCGGATTGGCTGCAGCGGCCCAACTGAACTCTGCCGGGCACCAGGTGACGGTTTACGAACGTGCCGACCGTCTTGGCGGCCTGCTCATGTACGGTATACCCAACATGAAACTTGACAAGGATGTTATTGAACGACGTCTGCAACTCATGCGTGATGAAGGTATCGATTTCGTGGTCAATGCGGATGTCGGCAAGAACATTGATGTGAAGTCACTGCTCGACGCCAATGACGCGCTCCTGCTGGCGACAGGAGCAACACTGGCCAGAGACCTGCCAATTCCAGGCAGGGAAGCCAGCGGGGTCCACATGGCCATGGAGTTTCTGACAGCGAACACCAAGAGCCTGCTCGACTCCAATCTGGAAGATGGCCAATACATCTCCGCCAAGGATAAAAATGTCATCGTAATTGGTGGTGGCGACACCGGGACTGACTGCATAGGCACAGCATTGCGGCATGGCTGCAAATCCCTGGTCAACTTCGAACTGCTGCCGAAACCGCCCGCAGAACGCGCTGCAGACAATCCGTGGCCCCTCTGGCCCAGGATCTATCGGGTTGACTATGGACACGCTGAAGCGACCGAAGTCTACGGCGATGATCCAAGGGTTTATTCCATCATGAGCAAAAATTTCCTGATGGACGAGGCTGGCGTACTGACAGGCATTGTCACCGTTAACGTTGATGACCAGCTCCAGGAAATACCTGGCACCGAGCGGACCTGGGTAGCGGACCTGATACTCCTGTCCATGGGCTTCCTGCAACCCGAGCACTACATCAACGAAGCGCTTGGCATGGATATAGATGAACGCGGCAACTTCAATGCGACCAAGGATAATTTTCGGACGTCAGTGCCGAAGGTTTATGCCGCAGCAGACTGCCGTCGCGGCCAGGACCTCGTCGTGCGAGCGATTAACGAAGGACGGGAGGCAGCCCGGGAAATCGATCGGGATCTGATGGGTTCAACGCAGTTACCCTGAAGCGCTCCGCTACTTCTTCTTTCGTTTATTCCGTGTCTTCTTCCGGGACTCGATCCGGTCTTTCCGTAGCTTCTGGCTGATAACCGCTTTAAAGGCTTTCTGTGCTTTACGCAGTTTCCGTTCACTGCGGGCGTGCCTGTGGGGTTCTCCCGCTTTGGCGAGGGAAACCACCTCTCCCCCCGTTTCTTTGTCATTCATCGAGATTTCCTTCAAGAACAGCCATCACGCTGCGTCAACAGCTTATCAACCCGGGCGATTCTAACCGACTTACCGCCACCCCGCAGCCGCGATCAATACAGGGGAAATGTTTCGACGATCTCGTAAACGACGCCGGCAGGATGTCTCGTGGATTCAAACAGATGAACCTCTGTCGCCCTAAGCTCAAAGTCAGCCGGTTTCAGCGGTGGAGGAGGCGCCGTCTGGCAACGCCGCGCCATCGTCACGTGGGGCTTATAGGCCCTTCTCTCTACCCGAAACCCACTGCGACGAACCAATTGCCTGGTCTGTTCGACCAGGGAGAGCAGTTGATCGGGGACAACGGAAGGTCCCAGATAGGCTATCTCCCGCTTTGGCCAGTAACCGACCTGGTCCAGCGTTAACTCGAACCTATTGCATCGTACCAAACCGGCGCGCTCGACCAACACGTGCAGCTGACGCCCCGAGACATCTCCGAGAAAGGCCAGCGTAAGGTGGAAATTCTCAGCCAGGACAGGTCGGACAAAATCAGGCAGATTTTGACGACGCCACGCGTCTACGTCGACCTGTAGGCAAGGCTCAAATGCCATACCAAAAAAAGCCCGCATTTATTCACAGAGCTGATCGCCGGCTTCCAGGGTCTGCTGCAGGACAGATTGCGGAACACCGTTAACGACTTCGGTTTGACCAATAGCTCCCGCCATGAGCACAAAGCGCATCCCTTGATCGGTCGCCTTCTTGTCCTTCGACATCAGGGTCAGGAAATCGCCGGCAGTGAGTGATTCCGGGGGGGTCACCGGCAGGCCTGCTGCAGCAACAAGACGCTTTATCCGACCGGCATCGGCTTGGCTGCATCTGCCAAGGCGTAGAGATAGATCCGCTGCCATCACCATACCCGCGCCAACCGCCTCACCATGCAGCCATTCACCATAACCAAGAGCAGTCTCAATGGCATGACCAAAGGTGTGACCAAAGTTCAGCAGAGCGCGTCGTCCTGACTCCCTTTCATCCGCCGCGACGACCGCAGCCTTTATCTGGCAACTACCTCGAATCGCCCGGGTCATCAATTCGCTGTCGAGTGATCTCAGCTCAGCGATGCTGTTTTCAATAAAGTTAAAGTAGTTGGTATCTGCCAGTACGCCATGCTTAATGACTTCGGCAAGTCCGGCGGACAATTCACGTTCCGGCAGGCTCTGCAGGGTATCCGTATCGATCAGTACAGACCTGGGCTGATAAAACGCCCCCATCATGTTTTTGCCCAGGGCGTGATTGACAGCTGTCTTGCCTCCAACCGAGGAATCTACCTGCGACAGCAGGGTAGTTGGGACCTGGACGAAATTAACACCCCGCTGATAACTGGCCGCGACATAACCCGCGGTATCACCCACTACCCCACCACCCAACGCGAAGATCGTGGTTGAGCGATTGTGGCCCCGTTCAAGAAGCGCACCGATAATGGTTTCAAATGTTGCCAGTGTCTTGAATTGCTCCCCATCCTGCATGCAGTGTATATCCACCTGACAATGTCCCAGGGCAGCACAAAGCCGATCGAGGTAAAGGTCTGCAACCGTCTGGTTACTGACGATGAAGGCCTGTTTCCCCTGGACTTGTTCGGCGAGGAGTACCTCGTCATCAAGCAGGCCAGCGCCAATGTTTATGGCGTAGCTCTGTTCACCAAGGTCAAGAAAAACCTTTTCCATCAGCCCAGCATCCCCTCGCTCTTCAGCTGCCGGACAATCTGCTTTACAACGCGAGCGGAACTGCTATCGCCAACATAAAAACGGAAGTCCGCAACTTCACGGTATAACGGATCCCTTTCTCGTTTAATCCGTGTGAGTACCTCGCCAGGATCACCGTTACGCAGCAGAGGTCTTTTCTTGTCCTTGGCAGTTCGCTTGACCAGCAGGTCGACACTCGAATCAAGAAACACCACGGTACCCCGCTCCCGCAGATAACCACGATTTTCTTCTCTCAGCACGGCTCCCCCACCTGTCGCCAGGAGTATGTTGTCCCGGTTGGTCAGTTCATCCAACATGTGCGTCTCTCTGTCACGAAAGCCTGCCTCGCCTTCCACATCAAAGATCCAGGCAATCGCTGCCCCGCATCGGGCTTCAATCTCAACATCACAGTCCACAAATTCAAGCTGCAGTTCCTTGGCGAGCATACGCCCGATCGTGGTCTTGCCAACACCCATAGGCCCCACCAGGAAGATCCGGCTGGTGACATTTTCAGGGGAAGACATGGTAGCAGCGATCAGGAACTCAAGTTCCTGTTAACGCTGGGTCAGTGAATCGCGAATTAATCTGGGCGTAATAAAGATCAGCAATTCCTGCTTGTCATCGGATTTTGACTTCTGCCTGAACAAGCTGCCCACCCAGGGCAAATCACCAAGAACCGGCGTTTTGGTCGTACCCTCTGATACGACAGTCTGGAAGACTCCTCCAAGCACAACTGTCTCACCATTGTTGACCAGAACCTGCGTCTGGATGCTGTTGGTCCTGATACTGGGGACCCCATTGAAAACCGCTCCAATCGAATCCTGGTTAACTTCAAGGTCCATAATGATGCGATCATCAGGTGTAATCCGGGGTGTCACTGTTAAACCCAGCACCGCATCAACAAACTGAGTAGCTGTAGCACCACTGGATGATGCTTCCTGATAGGGAATCTGGTCGCCGGATGCGATAGAGGCGGACTGTTTGTCAGCCGTAATGACTTTCGGTCTGGCAATGACTTCACCACGACCTTCCGTTTCAAGAGCGCTGAGCTCCATATCCAGCAGGTAGTCTTCACCCACTACCCCGAATGCAAACGTGGTCGCAGAACCTCCAGCTCCTAGGTCGACAATCAGGTTATCCTCTGCGGAATAGGTAAATGTACCGTCTTCGCTGGACTGAAAATCCTTTAGTTCACCCAGCGTTGTCAGCGACCCCCCAAAGTGTGCGAAAGTTTCACCATCGTCATAATTCTGAAATCCCAGCGACCCCCATCTGACCCCCAGCGATTCACCGAAACTTGACGTGGCCGTGACAATCCTTGCTTCTATCAGCACCTGTCGGACGGGAACATCCAACCGATCAAGTACCTGACGGAATTCATTAATCCTGTCAGTGGTATCTGTAATAATGATGGAGTTGGTTCGGTCATCAACAATGACTGAACCCCGGCTGGAAATCACCCCTTCTCCGGTGGCCCCATCATCTTCAGCGCCCTTAAAAAGGTTAAATATCTCCGCAGCGCTCGCATACTTCACTTCAATGAACTCGGTTCGAAGCGGAGCGAGTTCGCTCATCTGCTGCCGGGATTCAAGTTCGAGCTGTTCTCTTGCCTGCAGTTCTGCGGCAGGCGCCACCATCAACACGTTGCCTACCAGGCGCTTGTCGAGGCCCTTGGTCTTCATAATGATTTCCAGGGCCTGGTCCCATGGAACGTTCTTGAGCCGCAACGTAATTCGACCGGCGACGGTATCGCTGGCTACAAGATTAAGATCAGTAAAGTCTGCGATCAGCTGTAATACAGAGCGAATTTCAATGTCCTGGAAATTGAGGGAAAGTTTTTCACCGCGAAATCTGAAAGCCAGTTCAGCAGATTCCCTGTCAGCTTGTGTCAGCGGTTTCACTTCCAGCGTGAAGACATTATCCGCCTGGTACGCGAGATAGTCATACTCTCCCGATGGCTCGACCATCATCAACGTATCGTCATCGTCCGGTAACGAATCGACCATCAAGACAGGCGTCGCGAAATCTGTAACATCCAGCCTTCTCTGCAAGGATTCAGGAATGCTCGTGTCAGCGAATTTGACCCGGATTTTCCCGCCTTCAGAGGACACGTCTACACCGACACCCACATCAGAAAGCCTCACAATAATGCGGCCTTCTCCGTTTTCACCGCGGCGGAAGTCAATTTCCTGCACCACCGGATGTCCACTATCCAGGGCAGGCTTCGCCAAACTTGTCACTGCCCCACCCATCTCTCCAGCAACCGGCACAGCGCTGATAAGGCCAGTGTCGTCTTGCCCGACAAGGACGTAGAGCGAGTTACCCAGAACACGGGCTGAGTAGGCAACCAGCTCAGACATCGAGACAATAACGCGTGTTCTGTCACCGGCCTCTATGACCGTTACACTCCGTGCGTTACCAGAGCCAAGGGGATGATGTTTGGCCGGCAATCCACTTCTGACACCCTCCAGGTCAAGAGCAATGCGCGCCGGTTGTTCTATCGTGTAACCAGACGGATCCGGCGGGACACCATCGAACATCATTCGGATTTCAGTTTTGTCACCCGGTAAAGAAGAAAATTCGATACTCTCCATTACAACCGCCATGGCTGACGATGAGAACGCCAGCGTCATTCCAGCGAACAACGTTCGCAAGAAACTTCCTGCCTTAGATCTCTGATTAGTCATCCCTTTCACCATTTGGCAATCTATGCCCCAATAATTTGCACTACTGCAAGCCCCTGAGTTCAATCGACCGGGGTCGCCGCAACCAGCCCCCGGCCCCGTCAGCCACTATCTCCGAGAGATCAATCCGAGCTTCTTCAATACGTTCAATCTGACCCCACTGGTCACCCATGAAGTCACCCACCTGAACTCGATGGACACCGCCATTTGAGTCTTCGATCAACCCGAAGGTTGAATTGTCTTTTTCCAGGGTGCCGACCATAGCCAGTGCTGACAGGGGAAATCTCTCGAGGTATTGCTTGACATGATTCTTCGGCGGTTCGATACCAACATTGCGCTTCTGCTCCTCGGTCTTAGGAGGCAGAATAATCTCAGGTTCAAATGGGCTGCGCTGATTCGCTGCACCATAGGTAAATGCCTGGTAGGCCTCAAACTCAGGCAGCGGCGCAATTGAACCTTTCGGCCTGTTCTCGACCTCTGAGATGAACGAACGGATATCAGCAAACTGGTCACCGCCTGAGCAACCGTGCAGGAGTCCCGCCACCAGGACAACTGTCAGCATCTTGGTCATCACCAGTTTCATGACTCGTCCATCCCTAGCTTCGCTGATCGTTATAGCGATAGGTCTTCGCGAGAATGACCATATTGAGATGACTGCCTGGTAAATCTCCTCCAGCACCACGGCCCTTGGGTGTAATCGTAAAGTCATGCAACGTGACAATTCTGGACAGATCTGACACATCACTCACGAAAGAACCGAGGTTGTGATAGCCCCCTGAAACAACAATCTGTATCGGCTTTTCCACATAAAACTCGTGGACGACCTCAGGTTGCAGGTCGATGCTCGTGAACTCAAGGCCGTTCTCGAGTCCGACCAGGGTAATGTCTTCAATGAGGCCCGGAATTTCAGTATCCGAGGGCAATTGCCTGAGAATAGCCTCGAAGGTCTGTTCCATTTCCTTCTGTTGCTTCCGATAAGCTTCCAGGTGGGCAGCTTCAAAGTAATTTGTTTCGTACTCATTTCTCAAAGTCGCTTCCTGCGCCACGACCCGCTGTAAGTCAGCCTGCAGGTTAGTCACGTGCATGAAATAGCCCAGCGCCAAAGCACAGATAAACACCAGAATCCAAATAATGATTTTTACCGCGAGCGGCCATGAGCCGACGTTATTAACGTCGTTGAGCTGATCCAGGTCAAAATTCCGCAGACTTTCAAGAAGGTCTTCCATAGCAGCCATTGCTGTTATTCCTCCTTCTTGGGAGTTGTCTGGCTCACTGTCAGAGAGAACTGACTGGCCTGCGGCCCCATGGCGGGAGCGGCATTGATCTCAGAGACATTGG
>CAXPUI010000048.1:0-7435 GCA_964220205.1 Candidatus Allofontibacter communis
CAACGCGGGCTCCTTCCCTGCCAGCAGCACCGTTGAGGACATGGACAGCCAGTTTCTAAATGAGACCATGCAGATCAACTTTAACGGCCACGTCAGCTTTATCCGGGCCTGCACCCCTTTCCTGAAATTAGGGAGTGACCCCTCTATCGTTCTGATGTCATCAAAGAATGTACCCGCGCCCGGACCGGGAGCAGGTGCTTATTCCGCAGCCAAGTCCGCGCTGACCCAGATAGGGCGGGTCGCTGCGATGGAGTTAGGGGGTTACGGCATACGCGTCAATATGTTGCATCCGAACGCTGTTTTCGACACCGGCATCTGGAGCGAGGATGTGCTCGCCACACGCGCTGAAAATTATGGTATGTCCGTTGACGAATACAAGACCAACAATATTCTCAAGACTTCAATCACTTCCCACGATGTTGCTGAAATGGTGCTGACCCTCTGTGGCAAGAGCTTCGCCAAGACCACCGGTGCGCAGGTCCCTATTGACGGCGGCAACGATCGCGTTATCTGACATTTCAATTACTAACAGGAGCACTCTATGCCTGGACTACTTTCTGATATCGACCCGGATGGATTGCTGGAGTTCTCAGTGGTTTTCACTGATCGTTCTGTCAATCATATGTCTGAACAATTTCAAGCAGTCATGACCGAAATATCTGCGACACTAAAACGCGTCTACAACGCGGCTGCCGTCGCGGTTGTACCTGGTGGCGGCACCTACGGCATGGAAGCAGTTGCCCGACAGTTCGCAACCGGACAGAAGTGCCTGGTCGTACGCAACGGTTTCTTCAGTTACCGCTGGACACAGATACTTGAAGCCGGCGCAGTTGCCTCTGAGCACATCGTCCTCAAGGCGGCTCGCACTGATGATGCAGCAAATGCTCCTTTTGCACCCAGAGACGTCAACGAAGTCTGCGAGCGTATTCGCTCTGAAAGACCTCAAGTGGTCTTCGCCCCCCACGTTGAGACCTCAGCCGGGATCATCTTGCCCGACGATTACATCAGTGCGGTGGCGAACGCTACTCATGAAGTCGGTGGCTTATTCGTCCTTGACTGCATTGCTTCAGGCGCGCTTTGGGTCGACATGCAGGCAACTGGCGTCGACATCCTCATCAGCGCTCCACAAAAGGGTTGGAGCGCGTCTCCCTGCTCTGCTCTCGTCATGCTGAGCGATCGAGCCCGGTCGGCTATTGAAGGTACCAGCAGCACCAGTTTTGCGGCGGATCTGAAGAAGTGGTTACAGATCATGGAAGCCTACGAGAATGGCGGTCATGCTTACCATGCAACCATGCCCACAGATGCACTGATAAAGTTTCGTGACGCGATGCGAGAATCCGAAGCCTTAGGCTTCGAAAAGCTCCGCCAGCAACAGATTGAACTCGGCACGCAGGTACGCAAACTGCTGAACGATAGAGGTATTCAAAGCGTAGCCGCAGAGGGGTTCCAGGCTCCAGGCGTCGTTGTCAGTTACACCAGCGACGTCAATGTCCAGACTGGAAAAGCATTCGCCGAGGTCGGGCTGCAGATTGCTGCGGGTGTTCCCCTGCAATGTGATGAGGGCGATGACTTCCAGTCTTTCCGCCTGGGTCTTTTCGGCCTTGAAAAGCTGAACAACGTTGATCGCACAGTAGAGACACTGGCGCAGGCTCTGGACAAGGTCTACCAATAGCGAGGCGATAACATGGCCCACGGCACCCACGATTACGAGGATGATCCGCGAAACGCTGATATCCACATCAATATCAACGGTGAGCTGTTTCACCGTGACAAGGCCATGGTTTCCGTGTTTGATGCCGGTTACGTGCTGGGTGATGGCGTCTGGGAGGGTCTGCGACTGCATAACGGGACCATCTTTCAGCTCGATAGTCATCTCTCCCGACTCTATGAGGGTGCCAAGGCGCTGGATATGGATATTGGTCTCTCACCCGATGAACTGTCGGCCCGACTCTATGAGACGACCCGGGCAAACAACATGGTCACCGGTGTCCATATCCGCCTGATGATTACCCGGGGCATCAAGGCAACCCCCTACCAGGATCCCCGGGTCACGATCTCACCCCCGACGATTGTTATCATTCCAGAGTATAAACAGCCCGCCGAGGCAACACTGACCCGGGGCATTCGCCTGTTCACGGTGCATGTCAGGCGCGGCTACCCGGACGTCCAGGATCCCAAACTCAACAGCCACTCCAAACTGAATTGTATTACCGCCTGCATTCAGGCCGCGAAAGCGGGCGCTGATGAAGCCCTCATGCTCGACCCCCATGGGTTCGTCGCGACCTGCAATTCGACACACTTCTTCATCGTCCGTAAAGGAGAAGTCTGGACCTCGTCAGGTGATTATTGCCTTGGTGGCATCACCCGTCGGACCATTATTGATCTGTGCCTGGCTCATGACATTCCGGTCAGGGAGAAAAACTTTTCGCTGACCGATGTCTATGGCAGCGAAGAAGCATTCGTCACCGGAACTTTTGCCGGTGTCGCCCCGATCACAGAAGTCGACGGCCGGATTGTCGGCAACGGGCAACGCGGTGCGATGGTCGAACGCATTCAGCAGTTGTATCTGGATCTGATCGAATCCGAATGCACATGACCCTGAGACTGGCAATGTGGTCAGGGCCAAGAAATATCTCTACCGCCATGATGCGATCCTGGGAGAACAGACCAGATTGCGAGGTTATCGATGAACCGTTTTATGCCTGTTACCTGCAGGCTACCGGTATAGAACATCCCATGCGCAACGAGGTGATCGCCAGTCAATCGACCGACTGGGATCAGGTCGGCGATGAACTCCTGCGCTCTCCAGCTCCTATCTTTTACCAGAAACACATGACGCAACACATGCTGCCCGGCAAAGATCTCTCATGGGCCAGCCATCTGCAGCACTGCTTTCTCATTCGCGATCCCCTCGAGGTCGTCGCGTCCTACTCACGCAAACGGACATCACCCACTACGGACGACATAGGCCTGATCCGCCAGCTTGAACTCTACCGGGAACTGCAGGAGAGCACCGGGCAGCCAATTCCTGTCATAGAGGCCAGTGCTGTACTCCTGGAACCAGAGCGGATGTTGACCAGGCTCTGTAATCACTTCGGCATTGCTTTCAGGTCTGAGATGTTATCCTGGCCAGCAGGTCGCCGAGATTCTGATGGCATCTGGGCTGAGCACTGGTATCAGAGCGTTGAGAACAGTACCGGCTTCGAGCCATACCGGGCCAGGGATATCAACCTGGACGTTGCAGCGAGAGGCGTCGCGGAAGCCTCCAGACCGTCCTATGACGCCCTGCTGGCATCCCCCACACTGATTACCTGATCAAGGAGATTTCATGCGTCTTATCATCGCCCTGCTCTACCTGCCATTGCTCTGCAGCGCTGCGGATCTTGAGACTATTCATACGAAAACCATTGTCATCGACGCCCATGCGGACATTGAGATCCCCGGGCAGGAGAGCCGCTATGTCGGCGCAGACGGCAGATCCCAGGTCGCACCCGATAAACTTAGACGAGGTGGCGTTGACGCTGTCGTCATGGCCATCGCTGTCGGACCTGGTCCACGCACTGACGCGGGCTGGCGTCAGGCCAAGACCCAGGCCGAGGCAGAGCTCGACGCTATGCTGGGGATCATCGCAGACTCCGATCATGCCCTGGTCCTGGCACGAACAGCAGACGACGTACTCAACGCTCATATCAATCACCAAACGGCCATAATTCTTGGCCTGCAGAATGCCAGAATCCTGGGCAGTGACCTGAAAGCGATCGATAGATTCTTCGCGTCCGGCGTCCGGGTTTTCGCTCTCACTCATATGGGCCACAATGACTATGCCGACTCATCAAGACCTGTCTTTATTAGTGAACAGGGCAGGCATGAACCGACAGAAGAACACGGCGGCTTGTCCGCTCTGGGCAGAGCCGCCATTACGAGAGTCAACCAGCTGGGTGCGGTCGTTGATATTTCCCAGCTTTCCCGTCGTGCTGCCCTTGAGGTCATGCATCTGTCGAAGGCCCCCGTCATCGCCAGCCATTCCAACGCGAGGGGCCTGACCGATGTCTCCAGGAATCTTTCCGATGAAGAACTCGATCTTCTTGCTGAAACTGGCGGGGTCATCCACGTGGCCCCGTTTCGAGGCTATCTGTACAACTCCAATGACCCTTCGCTGGATGCTGACATCAGGCAAATACGGAGAACCAGTGGTATATCGGAGGATTATCTCTATCCCTTCGAACTCTACTGGGAAATTGATGACAAGCAGGAACAACAGAGTTTTCTATCCGCCGTCAGCGAACGCCTCGGCCCAGGAAGCATAGCCGCGATGGTCAACCATATTGATTATATTGTTGATCGTATTGGTATTGATCACGTGGGCATCGGCACAGACTTCAATCACGGCAGTGGCGTCGCGGACTTCCGCGATGCAGGCGACGCTATGAACGTTACCGCTGAACTCATGAGGCGAGGATACAGCGAATCAGCTATCGAGAAGATCTGGGGAGGAAACTTTCTGAGGGTCATGCGCGCCGCCGCCAGCACAGCCGAATAAGTTTTCCCGGGACGAGCCCGGTAGCCGGCGATTCAACAGGAACGCAAAGTCAATCCGCCAGGAGGATTGATTTTCAGCTCACTTGGCGGCACAGTGATACAACACAGGGGGTTCCCATGCCAAGAATCGATGAAAAAGAGGGTCTGGAGGGTTTCGCTGGTGTCTACGCACACTGCGCCGACCTTTTTCAGGGGTTTATGTATAACTATGGCCTGCTCTGGTCCCATTCGAGGCTGGACCCGGTCCTGAAAGACCTCGTTCGACTGAAATCAGCGAATCTCAACGGCTGCCTCTACTGAATTCCATCCCGGTCTTCTGCGGCGCAGAAGCAAGGCATGGACGAGTCAATGGTCAGCAAGATTCATGACCACCGTTCATCTGACCTGGATGATCGGGTCAAGGCTGCTCTCGACCTGACCGAGGATTTTATCCTCAATCATGCTCGCGGCGTTGACGATGCCTGGATGGCACGATTGAAAGAGCACTTCTCCGATCAGGAGGTGGTCGAGTTAACGGTCGCTATCGGCATCTGGGATTCGGTACACAAATTCAACAATGTCTTTGACGTGCACCCACCGGTCACCGACGGTCAATTCACCACAGATCCGCCCGACGTCCCTGCAGCCATGCGTCAGCACGTGATTGAACCGGGTAACAAGTACGATTAGCAGACAGGGTCATTAACCGCCCATCAGGTCAGCCATGGTCCGCAGGGGTTGGCTTCCATCCCAAGCATCCGCAGCTTGCGCAATCATGCCGAAAAGCCCAACGATACCATCATTGCGCTCAATCAATTCCAGCATGGCACCATTATGCTCGGACGTATCGAAATAACAGATGTTATTGCTTTCCCCCATGTCCATGACATTGTCATACCGTTCCGAAAGCCAGGCTTTATCACGCTGGTAGTCGTCAGACCAGATACCGATATGATGAAAAGCGGAACGGTCTTTGTCGATCAAATCATGATAGACATTGGGTTCCGATGAAGACACCTCGATCAGCTCGATCTGACCTTCCTTGCCTTGCGCCCAGGCTACTTTCATTTTCAGGACGCCCGGTTGACCTCGATACGTGAAACCGGTCATCGACGAGCTATCAACTTCGTTAACAAAGAAAGGACCGACGCCCACGACGTTGGCCCAGTAATCGACCGCAGATTCCATGTCCGGCACATGCCAGGCGTATTGAAACGGATGGCCCGGTGTTGATAGCCCAGTCATAGCTTAACCTCTGTTACTCATAGCGAGGTATGACTACATCATGTTTTCAGGGGTTGAGCAATCGGGTCGCGACCTTGTCTGGTACCTCCATCGGTAACAGGTGCCCCCCAGCCATTTCCTCGTAGCTGCCTTTAGCGAACAAAGATGCAACGACTCGACTGAAGTCTGACGAAAAATGACCTTCGGTCGCCCGGATATACAGCACCGGTACAGCGACCCTGTCAGCGTAGTCAGTCACTGCCAGACTACCTGTCGTCTCGAAAACGTGCGCTTCAACGGCAGGGTCACATTTCAGCGTGACACTGCCGTCCTCGGCATGTGCCAGGCACTCGGCCAGATAAAGTTCGAACGCAGCATCCGACCAGCCAGTGAACATGCCCCGGCCTCGCCATGCTGCTCTCGGCTCTTCGACACCTGGCCAGCTTCGACGTCGCTTGAGCGTCTGCGCGACCAGCGTGGACTTCATGGGATTGCCTTCCGGCAGCTCAAGCCCATGCTGTTGGATCAATGCTTCCGTCGGATAAATGGGTGGATCCAGCATGGCTATCTGGCGAAACAGACCCGGTTGGGTCGCCTCTGCCGCAGCGGTGATAATGCCGCCAAAAGACGATCCAATACCATAATCGATCTGGGAAACCTGGCACTGCTCACAGAGATGATTGGCTACCGTGACGAGATCACTGACGAAGTAGTGCCAATTGTAGTCACGCGGTACTTCCCCTGCTTCAGAATCACCGTGACCACGAGCGTCCAAGGCGAAGACGTGAAACTTCTCAACCAGTTGCCTGGCAACCAGGTCCCAGGTACCCCCACAGAAACCGTTGGCGTGATGTAACAACGCAACGGGTTTACCCTGCCCGCCAAAGTCCCGGACCTTCAGTTTCAGCTTACCCCCGGTGGGAACGTTATTGACTTCAACTTCCACTTTCGTTGCCATTTCGCAAAACCATCACGGACCAGGGTAAACATTCCATTAGGGTGTCGCCACACTTTCTTCCATCTTACTTATGCTTACTCATGTGCTTACTCACGGCTTCTGACGCCTGTTCCCTGGCACCACCAGCAGTTAGTTCAGCGGGTTTCATCAGCGGTCGCAAAGCACCTGCGCCGCACGCATACACGAGGTTACCCGAACACTGGGCGATGACTAGGCAGGCAATTTCCAGTAACCTGTCCGGCTCCATTCACAGGTGGAAATATCATGGAGAAGCTCGCCTTCATCGGTCTCGGTGTCATGGGTTACCCGATGGCCGGACATCTCGCCAATGCCGGCTATAGCGTCACCGTCTACAACCGCTCCCAGGAGAAAGCCGCTGCCTGGGTCAAAGAGTACCGGGGAAACCACGCGGCTACACCCGCTGAGGCAGCTGAGCAGGCTGATATGGTTTTCACCTGCGTCGGCAATGATGACGACGTTAGATCCGTAACCCTGGGCAAGGATGGCGTACTGGCCGGACTTCGGACTGGCGGAGTTCTGGTCGATCACACCACAGCCTCTCCGAAGCTGGCACGGGAACTGGAAACCGCATCACAGGCAAGATCCTGCGCTTTCCTCGACGCACCGGTCTCCGGCGGCCAGGCTGGCGCAGAAAATGCTCAACTAACGATCATGGTCGGGGGACAATCTGCAACTTTTGAGCAGGCCGATCCCATCATGGGCTGTTACGCCAAA
>CAXPUI010000049.1:0-4936 GCA_964220205.1 Candidatus Allofontibacter communis
GTTCTGATCCAGCGATTCCGGTAAGTGACCTGGCCTGCATTGAACTCCAGGGCATGCAGCATCCCGTCGCCATCGTAACGGTGATACTGGCTGACCGGCTCATGCTTCTGGTTCGGACCATTCCTGACATAAATACCGTTCAGGTCTGCTGGCAGTTCCCCGATGATGGTCATATCCGTCATCTCGACAACTCGTTCGTCGAAGATCGGAGCGAAAGAGCCTTCAAGGTACTTTGCAACAGGGTATGCGGGTTTTTGCTCGACTGTGCCCATAGTGGTCGACCTTTGTTTGGTCTCCCGACTTTAGCTTAATCAGTGATATTCGGATACCCTGGTATCTCAGTGCCCGTTGTCGGGAATCTCGAGGGATAGTCAGTTTTCAGCGTTGTAAATTGCCCAGATTGATTTTTAGAACCTGTCTTGCTTTACCATGGCGATCACGAGGCAGGCAGATCTATGGCAAAGCATTGCCTGTCTTGTCCTGTGGCTCCCTCTTTCGGTTAAGCGTATCGGCTAATCGTTTGGGTAAGCGTTTTTGGATAAAGGGTTCTGCTGCGATCAGGCGCTCGCCAGCTATCGGCTTGACAGAGTAAGACCGCCTAGCGGCTCAGGATCGTGACTCCACTGATTCCTGGGGCACCGTAGACATGCGTATATGCAACCCTTGGATCATTCTGTACCTGGCGCGGTCCGGCAGCACCGCGTAGCTGCAGGACGTTTTCGTAAACCTGGCGTAATCCAGAGGCCCCGATGGGTTCACCGTTTGCGATACAGCCACCATCCGTGTTGACGGGAAACCGCCCGTTTATCTCGGTATCGCCGTTGGCGAGCATCTGTTCCTGGTCACCGTCCTCACAGAAGCCATTTTCAGCCATGTGCATGATTTCAGCACCGGATTCCGTATCCTGGAGCTGCGCAAGGTCAATGTCCTCTGGACCGATACCCGCTTGCTCGAAAGCAGCCTGCGCTGCGTCCACGGTAGGACCGACATTTTCCTCCTTGGGCAGCCAGCTGGCTTTAACCTCGAAGCTGCCGAAACGCCTTGATCGCATGACCGCAGACTTGAGGTAGATGGGTTTCGAGGTGTACTGGTGTGCCTTGTCAGCCCTGCAGAGAATCAGTGCAACACCACCTTCACCGGGTGAGTAGAACATGTACTGGGTCAGGGGATAGGCCAGCATGCGTGACTGCAGGACTTCATCTTCCGAAAAAGCCTGTTGTCGCCAGGCCATTGGATTCATCGCACCGTTCCTGGTTGCTTTGGCCGCTACTCTTGCCAGTGCGTGATTGCTGATTCCATACTTCTTCATGTAACGGTTGATCTTGATGGCGAAAAACTGCGGATTGATTGCCATGCCACTGCCGCCGTACCAGTCCAGTCCGCCATCGACGGGATGCACCGGCTCGTCGCTGGCGAAGGCACCACGATCATGTTTGTCGTAACCGATCGCAATACCGATGTCATAGATTCCCGCGGTGATCATATTGTAGGCCGTGCCGAGGGCCGTTCCACCCGTCGCGCAACCATTGGCCACATTGACGAATTGCAGGCCGGTGAGACCAAGCATCGATACCATGCGATCGGGATTACCGGCAGAGTGACTGCCACCCACGGCGAATTGCAGATCCTGCCAGCTTATGCTGGCATCCTTGCAGGCCTCTCGAACGGCATGGGCACCTTGTTCCATACCACTGATCGCATGGCGTCCAAAGGGATGCATGCCAATGCCTACGATTGCGACATCACTCATTGATGGTTCTCCTCAAACGGGTGCGAAGGCATACGTCATCACAGTATTACCCTGGTCGTCGGTGTACAGGGGTTCTGCAACAAGCTGCATGGGCATGCCCTCGCTCAATTTTGCTGGTTCGGATTCGGTGAGCCTGGCTTCGATGATCAGTTCGGGCAGCTCAACGTAGCCAACACCGAAGGGTTTGACTTTGTCGGGGTCGTTCTGGCCGAGATAGGGAGGCGATTTCGGGGGGAAGCCCTGCACGGTCCAGCCCCAGAGGGTGCCGGTTGACCCGAGCGTAACGGACTCCATGTTTGTGCCTGTGCATTTTGCGCAACCGGGCAGAAACGGAAAGGTATAGTTACCGCAATCCTGACAGCGACCGCCTTTCAAGCGAGGGGTCTCGTTGTCGAATTCCAGCACAAACTCGTTGACTGATACTGCTTTTGTCAAGGCCAGATATCTCTCTGCATACTCTGGTGAGTGTAACATGTTGCAGGAATCACACTCAGGCTTATCACAGCTGTGCCACCATGGCGTCATCGGTCAGCCTGGCGGCGGCAGACAGTCTGAGGAGTTCAGGGCTGACCATGCGATGCTGTGTTGCAGCATGAATATCCCTGAAGTGTTTCTGCAGTGGACAGTCGCCCTGGAGTGCAGTTCCACCGGCAGCCTTGTACAACAGGTCGACAGCGTCCGCACACATGATGGTCGCCTGGGCCGCGGCGAGTCGAAGCTGGCGCTTGTCTTCCAGGGCAACCTTCCCGTCGCTCGCTACTTTTTGCCAGACTTCGTCGACTTTGCCGTACAGGTAAGTGTGCGCAGCTTCGACCAGTGATTCGGCGCGACCGAAGTCAAGCTGGGTGATAGAGGAGGTGCTGAGCGTGCTCTTTTTTGCGGTAGGCACCTTCCCTCGAGCGATCGCTTCGAAATCATCGACAGCGCGCCTGCCTATGCCCAGGGGTATGGCTGCCACAGCAGCTGCGAAATAGCCGAAGAAGGGAAAGCGGAACAGGGGTGAATCTATCTGCCGTCTTGAGGTCCCAAGCATCGTCCAGCGGCCCTCGGGTACAAGTTGATCAGTCACCTCGAAGTCAACGCTGCCGGTCCCCCGTAAGCCGGATGGATTCCAGTTGTCGTGCAGTGTTACCTGGGATCGTTCAAAGAACATGACGTGTACGGTCGGGTCTCCGCCAGGGTTTCTCAGGAGTTCGCCGTCTTTTTCGACGAGGGTACCACCGCAGATCCAGTTGGCGTGATGTGAACCTGAGCCCCAGGGCCATCGACCAGAGACAAGGATGCCGCCATCGATGACCTGTCCTCTGCCCATGGGGGCCGCCGCACCAACGGCGAGCGGGCAATCGTATCCGCCTGCCTGTCCGGTGACGCCAAATATTTTGTTGCCCCAGCTCTCAGGGAGGAATGAGCCGAGATGCGCTGTTGTGCAGAAGATCATGCCGCACCAGCCGACGCTGGCATCGGCGTAGGCCAGTTGTTCCAGTACCTTGATACTGTCCAGGGCGGGGAGTTCCAGGCCACCATACTTCTCCCCAATGGTGACGGCAAACAGGCCTTCCCGGGCGAGACTGGTGATCAGTTCTCCTGGTAATCGGCAGTTGGCTTCAGCAGATGCGCTGGAGCTTTCAATATAAGAGCGCTGGTTGGCGGCAATATCAAGCATGGTTTTTCAAGTCTCTCAGTTTCTGTTCACAGCGTGAAACGATTTCAGGGTAGCTGGCAAGATCAATCCTGGCCTGATCCGTCAGTTGATAGATACCGCGATCAACACGCTGGAACCAGCCATAGTGATTGGCGGACAGGATGCTGGTGGTTTTTTTGCCGGTATCATAGTGGCGTAGTTCCGCTGGTTTCATGGGCTGGTTGTGCTGATGCATGCAGGTTGCAATGTAAATGGCTGCTTCGCGGTAGGCGGTTATGCGCTTCTGACGGGTAGTGCCACCTGTGTTGTAGTCTCCGGAACGACCTGCCAGTTCCTCAATGACAGCCCGTCGGCGTCTGCTCAGCAGCTTTCGCTGATAGGGCAGAGGATCGAATTCAACAGTTACCATGGGTAGCTCGCGCTCCATATCGACGGTGATCAACCCCAGCTCAAGTCTACGCAATACGCGCTTAATGCCGCGCCATTGAGATGAGCGCGGGTTACTGGGTGCAGGCACACCGACATAGACTGAGTCCGTTATCGCTTGGCGATCGGTTGCCTGGATCAACAAGGTCATGTTTGCCCCGGTTTTCAACTCGATGGCGACGAGGTTATCGTCTTTTCTGGCAACCAGATCGCAATCCTTCACTTCACCGGTCACGACATAGCCGGATGCCTGCAGGTAACCTTTGATCGGTTCGTAAAGTTCGCTTTCTTTCATTCGGTAAATTTTTTTCGCCAGGTAAACTTTTTGCTGATCTGAGCGTCTTAAAGGTAATTCACAGGGAAGAATCTTAAATCATGTTCAGAAAAATTGTGATGCTGATGATCGTTCTTGGTCTGGCTTTGTCTTCTTATGCCATGGCGGACGAGCAAGCGTCTGAAATCCGGATTGAAAAACGTGTTTTCGTACTCGATGGTGAGGGCGAAGAAGACTTGACTGACATCATGGCATTGGTGGAGGCGGAAATCGGCGGCGATGGTGATAACCAGGAAGATCTGGCAAAAGTCATGGAACTCATCGAGTCCGGGGCCGGTGAGAGCCAGGATATTGAGCTCTATGTTCTCAAGGACGAGACGGGTGAGATCACGATCGATAAAACGCTGCCAGGTCATGAGCGCCGGATCGCTCGTCTGAAGCGAGGCATGGATAAGTCATGTCCGATGGCCCACGCCGGTCATCATGGTCGATCCATGAAGATGGAGGCGCTGTCCGAGGATGCCGCAGATTGTGTGCTGAAAAATATCAAGAACGCCGCGACCGACCTGGCCGTGAAGGCTGTTGTCAATGCGTGCCGCGCGCTCAATCCTATAGACTAGCGCGCCGCCGGCAACTTGCCGGCTAATTCAGCGTGGCGCGGGCCTCGACAACAGTGAGCACTTCGTCTGCAGCCTCCGGGATAGGTGTGCCCGGGCCGAAAACGCCCTGCACACCCAGTTGCTGCAGATAGCCGTAATCCTGTTGGGGGATTACGCCGCCGATAACCACCGCTATATCGCTGGCGCCCGCTTTTTGTAGCTCATTCAGCAGGTGCGGAATCATG
>CAXPUI010000050.1:0-2075 GCA_964220205.1 Candidatus Allofontibacter communis
AGAAGCTGGGTGCTGCAACACGTGAGGCCTATCCCGACCTGCAACCCATCCGTGCCGAGATGTCAGTCGCAGAGGCGGTGGCGAGGTCTGAGGATGTTCTCAGGGATATGGGGCTGGATATCGTTGCGACGGAGTCGACTGAGGGGCGAGTGGAAGCGACTGCGACGACCTTCTGGTTCGGCTTTAAGGACGACCTGGTAGTCAGAGTGGCTCTGGATGATGGTGATGCGTTGATTGATTTGAGATCAAAGTCCCGGGTTGGTCAAAGTGACATCGGCGCCAATGCGGATCGCATCAGGGAATTTATTCAGCGTTTTTAAGTCGCTCGATAACGAGTTCGTTGACCTGCTTTGGGTTGGCGGTACCGCTGGTCTGCTTCATAACCTGACCCACGAAAAAGCCCAGAAGCTTGGTTTTACCGGCTAGAAACTGCTCAACCTGCTTGGGATTGTCGGCAATTATCTGATCGACAATGGGTTCGAGAGCCGTAGTGTCATAAACCTGCCTCAGGCCCTTGGAATCGATAAAATTGTCAACCGAATCCGTTTCTTTATGCCAGAGGGCTGAGAAAACAGTTTTGCCGATTTTGCCGGAAATCGTTTCATCCTTGATCCTGACAATCAGGTCGCCCAGGTGTTCCGGGGTGACGGGTGCATTTGCGGGTGAAATGTCATCTCTCTTAAGGCTTGCCAGTAATTCTCCCTTGACCCAGTTAGCTGTCTGCCCCGGATCGTTCGTAATAGCCATAGTCTGTTCAAAGTAGCTGGCCAGTTCGAGATCCCCGGACAGCAACAGCGCATCTTCTTCCGATAACCCCAACTCAGAGACAAAGCGGTTCCGTTTGCTGGTCGGCAGTTCTGGCATCTCTTCGCGAACCTGGTTGATAAATTCTTCATCGATAACCACGGGTAACAGATCAGGTTCCGGGAAATATCGGTAATCCGTTGCGGTTTCCTTGCTGCGCATTGGCCTTGTTTCGTCTCTATCCGGATCGTACAGGCGGGTTTCCTGGACAACGGAGCCTCCGGATTCAAGGACGTCGATCTGTCTGTCAATTTCATACTCGATGGCGCGTTCGAGGAACCTGAAAGAATTGACGTTCTTGGTTTCAGTACGCGTGCCGAGGCTGGTTTCCCCGGTTCTCCTTACAGAAACATTAGCGTCACATCGCAGTGATCCCTGTGACATCTCGCCATCTGAAACTGAGAGGTAGGTAACGAGCTGGTGCACGGCTTTGGCATAGGCCACAGCTTCTTCAGCGCTGGCCATATCCGGCTCTGAAACGATTTCCAGCAACGGTGTTCCGGCTCGATTGAGGTCTATGCCCGTCATGCCGTGGAAGTCTTCGTGTACTGACTTTCCAGCGTCCTCTTCGAGATGGGCACGGGTTACCCTGATGGTCTTCGTCTGTCCATCTTGCAGGGTGATGTCAATGCTGCCACCCATCACGATGGGCTCGTCCATCTGGGTTATCTGGTAACCCTTTGGAAGATCCGGGTAAAAATAGTTTTTGCGGTCAAAAACCGATCGGGTGCCAATACTGGCGCCTATGCCAAGCCCGAAAGCGACGGCCTTCGGATACACAGCTTTGTTGACGACGGGTAAAACGCCGGGCAGTCCCAGGTCAACCGGGCAAGCCTGGCTGTTTGGCGTGGCACCGAAGGTGGTGCTGGCACCTGAGAAGATCTTCGAGACGGTTGATAGCTGTACATGGATTTCAAGTCCGATAACGACTTCCCAGTCTGACCTCATTGCTCGTCTCCAGGTCGTTTTTGGTGCCAGTCCGTTACCTGCTGATACTGATGAGCCATGTTAAGCAGACGTGATTCCGAGAAGTAGTTACCTATGAGCTGGACACCTACCGGCATACTGTCGATGAAGCCCGCAGGCATTGAAAGCGCGGGGACGCCTGCCAGGTTAGCGGAGATCGTATAGATGTCCTGCATGTACATGGCTGCAGGATCTTTTGACTTTTCGCCAAGTCTGAATGCCGGTCCAGGTGTTGTTGGGCCGAGAATAACATCAACGTCTCTGAAAGCTTTGGTGAAGTCAGATCGGAAGAGCACACGTCTGAA
>CAXPUI010000051.1:0-3407 GCA_964220205.1 Candidatus Allofontibacter communis
CTTCTCCCGGATCGATTCGGGTAACCCTGAGGATCTCTGGCGTTGGATGGATTATCAACGCTCTCAGGGACTCGAAGCGCTGGCTATCCCTCACAACAGCAACGGTTCCAACGGGAAAATGTTCAACTTGATCGATTTTGCCGGCAACCCACTCGATGCCGCATACGCTGATCTGCGCATGCGTAACGAGCCACTCATCGAAATATCCCAGGTCAAGGGAACCTCTGAAACTCATCCGGCACTTTCACCCAATGACGAATGGGCTGACTTTGAAATCATGCCGACCCGAGTCGCGTCCACTCTGCTCAGTGAACCACGCGGCAGCTATGCGCGGGACGCGCTGAGAAACGGCCTCGAATTCGCCGACAAAAAAGGTTTCAACCCATTCAAGTTCGGCTTCATCAGCGCCAGCGACACTCACAATGCCAGTTATGCCGGCGATGAGGATAACTACTGGAGCAAGGTAAGCCTGATGGATGATGAGCCTGTCGAACGCGGGTCAGTGCCGTTAGCTGAACCAAGAGAGAATGGCGAACTCTACGCGGACACTTACTACAACACCTGGGGTGCTTCAGGCGTCGCCGCTGTCTGGGCAGACAGCAACACCCGGGAATCAATTTATGCGGCCTTCAGACGAAAAGAAACTTACGGCACTTCGGGCCCCAGAATTAAGGTGCGGTTTTTTGCCGGCGCGGACCTGCCCGACCCTGAGGATGACGACGTCTTCAGCCGATCCTACGACAGCGGCGTCCCCATGGGTGGTGAACTGACTGTTGAAACAGACGCGTCTCCCGAATTCCTGATCTGGGCATCACGCGATGTTCACAGCGCACCACTGCAAAGACTCCAGGTCGTGAAAGCAAACGTGAGAGACGGCCAAACCCGTGAAACCGTTTATGATGTTGCCTGTTCGGATGGCCTGACCGTTGATCCAACAACCCACCGCTGTCCCGACAATGGAGCCAGCGTCAACCTGGAAAACTGCAGCATTAGCGAGAATGTCGGTGCGGCAGAGTTGAAAACCGTTTGGGTCGACCCGGATTTCGACGCGGCGGAAAGCGCCCTGTACTATGTCCGCGTGCTGGAAAACCCGGTGTGTCGCTGGTCAACCTGGGACGCTGTCCGCACGGGCGTAGCACCCAGGCCCGATATGCATGCCACCATCCAGGAGCGAGCCTGGTCATCACCCATCTGGATAAGTCCACAGCAATGAAAGAACCGGTTGTATGGTTCATCCTCATCGGTGTCCTGCTGTTCACTGCAGAACGGTTCACAGGCCCGCAGCCCATTATTGTCGATGACACCGTCAGGATTCAGATAGCCAGCCTGTGGGAAACCCAGATGGGACAGCCACCCTCCCAGCAAGAGCTCGATTCCCTGGTTCATAACTGGGTCCGGGAAGAGGTGTTTTATAGAGAATCACTGCGACTTGGCCTGGATAACGAAGACACCATTATACGGCGACGGCTGGTACAGAAACTCACCTTCCTGGCCCAGGAAGTCAATGAAGATACCATTACGCGAGAAGATCTCGAGCTCTACTACAATAACAATATCAATGACTACACCTTGCCGATCCGGTACTCATTGTCACAGATATACTTCTCTGATCCCTCGCAGGCCCCCGCCATCGAAGAAGCCCTCGAGGCTGGTCAGAGCTGGCGGAACCTTGGGCAAAGCTCGCTGCTGCAACGTTCTCTGGTGAGGAAAAATATCAGAGAGATCACGTCCACCTTCGGTACCGAGTTCGTTGGGCAGATAGATCTGCTTCAGGAAGGGGAATGGGTAGGCCCAATCAGCAGTACGTTTGGTCTGCACCTGGTCCGACTCGACGCTACTGTTCCCACCGAGGTAACACCGTTGCCCTACATCGAAAAACAGGTCATGACAGACCTGATGCATGAGCGGCGCGAAGCTTCCCTTGACGCTTACTTCAGAGAATTGCTGGCACAGTATGATGTCGAGTATCGCTAAATGCCTGACCCTGGTTATCGCCCTTGTGTGGTCCTCCCAGGCCACTGCACACGAGGTCAGACCTGCGCTGCTGACTCTGACGCAGACCAGCGAGACGCATTACGACGTCAGCTTTAAGCAACCCCAGGTACAGGGTCGATTCCTGAATCTTTCGATCGAAACCAATTGCGAACAAACTCGCCTCGACGCCAGAACCAGTGCTGCGGCGCTCCTGGAAACCTTCACCCTGAATTGCCCCGAGCCCCTGGCCCACATAAAAATCACCGGACTGGAGAAGACGCTGATCGACACGATGATTACCGTCGAGAGACAGAACGGGAGCCAGGATAACTACCTCGTCAATGGTCGAGACCCTGTCGTCGACACGACACGCGGGGCATCAACGCCTGTGTATTTTGTGCTCGGCATAGAGCACCTGTTTTTCGGGATTGATCACGTCCTCTTCGTACTGTTGCTGCTCTACCTGGTCAATGGCTTCATGAATCTCGTCAAGGTCATCACCAGCTTTACCGTCGCTCATTCCATCACCCTGGGCCTCTCTGCATTTGATATCGTCACAGTGTCCCAGGGACCGGTAGAGGCACTGATTGCGCTCAGCATCGTCATGCTAGCGGCCGAAGCCCTGCATGACCGCAAGAGCCTGATTCATGAGCAACCCTGGCTGATCACCTTTATTTTTGGCCTGCTGCACGGTCTGGGCTTTGCTGGGGCGCTCGCTGAAATAGGCCTGCCTGAAGCGACAGCAGTGCTGGCGCTGTTACTGTTCAATATCGGTATCGAAGTCGGTCAGCTGGTGATTATCGCCATCGCCCTGGGGGTGACCTATAGCCTGCAGAAACTCATTATCATACCGGTGCGAGTGGCTGTCTTGCCGGTTTACCTGGTCGGCGGCCTCTCTATCTATTGGTTCATCGACAGAAGTCTCATGGTATTGGGCTGGGCCTGACTAATCCGAAACCGGTATGGTATGAGCAAATGTGACTCGCTTATGAATACCGAATCCGCAGCTTACCAGCATATCTGCAGCATACTCAGCGGGGAGCCAGCAGCCTGGCCATCGAACGCGAGCCAGGGCTTTGCGGAATCTTTTCTTACCCAGGCCGATTATCACGGCGTGGCAGCCTTGCTGTTTGATCAGCTCCATCAATCCAGCGAGTGGGAGGCCTGGCCGGTAGAGGTTAAAAATGAACTGGGCTTGGCGCTGCGCGAAGCAACCGCCTATGACATGCTGAGAACCCAGGAAACCGATCGGCTGTTGACAGAGTTAGCTCGCCTTAACGTTCCTTTCCTTGTCATCAAGGGTGATGCCATTGGCCGGACCCATTACCCGCGAGCTTGTCTGCGCTCCCGCGGCGACACCGACCTATTCATCAGCCCAACGGACATCGATAAAACGATAACAGCCCTGGAAAATCTGGACTTTGAGGTATTCT
>CAXPUI010000052.1:0-3133 GCA_964220205.1 Candidatus Allofontibacter communis
CGCGCTTTCTGCGGGCGGCCCCATCATGCACCCTAGCCTGAATGCCATCGTGCTGGTCCCCATGTTTCCGCACTCTCTGAGCAGTCGACCGCTGGTGGTGCCGGGTGATGATGAAATCAGGATTCTCGTTGGTCAGGCATCGGGTGTTGATGCGAGAGTCAGTTTCGATTCGCATCGGGAATTCACTATCGCGGCGGGAGAATCGCTGGTCATTCGCAAGAAGCAGGAGCGCCTCCAGTTGATTCATCCGCCGGGTCACAGCTTTTACGGCATCTGTCGCTCTAAGCTGGACTGGGCAACCCGTTCAACGAGTCGATAATCATTCTTCAGCAGGCTGTGGCGGGAGCAGGTCTCCAGTTGATATAGAGCCTGTTGGTCCTGTTATCGCGTTTTCCCTAGTGCCCAGTCAGAATTTAACCGTGGGAGATGGATGCATCTTGGCGCTGACACGTTAAAATCAACGCTTATTTGTCTCGCAGGAGTCACCAGGTGCCTGAGAAGGTCGCGCTGATTACAGGTATTACTGGCCAGGATGGTTCCTACCTGGCAGAACTGTTGCTCGCAAAAGGTTATATCGTTCATGGCATCAAGCGTCGGAGTTCACTGTTTAATACACAGAGTATCGATCATCTCATTGAGGATCGACATCTTGAGACAGCCCGACTGTTTCTGCACTACGGGGATTTATCGGACTCGTCCAACCTGACTCGGATCATCAAGGACTGTCAACCCGATGAAATTTACAACCTGGGTGCGCAGAGTCATGTGTCCGTCAGTTTTGAATCGCCTGAATACACGGCAGATGTCGATGCACTAGGCGCGTTGAGGTTACTCGAGGCCATTCGGTTCCTTGGATTAGAGCAGAAGACCCGGTTTTACCAGGCGTCGACGTCCGAGCTTTACGGGCTCGTGCAGGAAACCCCGCAAAAGGAATCCACGCCTTTTTACCCTCGGTCTCCTTACGCGGTTGCCAAACTGTACGCCTACTGGATCACGGTCAATTACCGCGAAGCCTATGGCATGTATGCCTGTAACGGCATTCTTTTCAACCATGAATCAGCACGACGGGGTGAAACCTTTGTGACCCGTAAGATTACGCGGGCCCTGGCTGCGATTGGTGTGGGTCTTGAACGGCAGCTCTTCATTGGTAATCTAAATGCCAGGCGCGACTGGGGCCATGCGAAGGACTATGTCGAAATGCAGTGGCGAATGCTGCAGCAGGACGAACCACGGGATTATGTGATCGCAACCGGCAGGCAGTTGAGCGTGCGTGAATTTATTGAGGCCGCGTTGGCTGAAATGGGTGTCACGTTGCGATGGCAGGGAGAAGCAGAGCAAGAGGTTGGTATCGTGGACACGGTGTCCGGTGACGAGGAACTTGCTTTTGCCCCGGGTGATGAAATTGTCAAAGTTGATCCCAGCTACTATCGGCCTGCTGAAGTCGAATCCCTGCTGGGTGATCCTTCAAAAGCCCATGCGGAGCTTGGCTGGCAACCGACGACCACCCTTGAAGAGATGGTGGCGGAGATGATTACCTTTGACCTTGATCAGGCGAGACAGCAGGCCCTCCTGAGGGCCAGTGGTTTCAACGTCAGCACGCCGAGGGAGTAACCATGCCTGGAATCTATGTGGCTGGACATAACGGTATGGTCGGCTCAGCCATTTGCCGGCACCTGGGCTCAGGTTTGTTAACGGCTGAAAAAAGCGAACTCGACCTGCGTGATCAGGCAGCAGTGTCGCGCTTCCTGGCCGAGAGCAGGCCTGATGCAGTGATTGTGGCGGCAGCCAGGGTTGGCGGTATTCATGCTAATGACACCTACCCTGCGGAATTTATCTACGACAATCTGATGATGGAAGCCAACCTCATTCATGGGGCCTGGCAGACTGGTTGTGAAAAACTGTTGTTCCTGGGTAGTTCCTGCATTTATCCGAAGTTCAGTGATCAACCTATCTGGGAGGAATCCCTGCTGACGGGGCTCCTGGAACCAACCAATGAACCTTATGCCATCGCCAAGATCGCGGGCATTAAGCTCTGCGAATCCTATAATCGTCAATACGGCACTGATTTCCGCTCACTGATGCCGACGAATCTTTATGGTCCTGGTGATAATTTCCATGCTGCCGATTCCCACGTGATTCCCGCGCTTATGGGGCGGATTCACGAAGCGAAGGCCGATGGTGAGGCCAGTGTCACTGTCTGGGGTACGGGCAACGCGATGCGCGAATTCCTGCATGTTGATGACCTGGCGGGCGCGTGTCTTCACGTCCTTGGTTTATCTCGTATGGAGCTGGAGGAAGCGATCGAACCCATGTGTTCACACATCAACGTGGGTACGGGTAGTGATGTGACGATCCGGCAGCTCGCTGAAACTCTTGCCAGGGTTGTCGGCTATGAAGGCGAGCTGGTCTTTGACAGCGAGAAACCGGACGGTACACCCCGTAAACTGTTGGATGTCTCGAAGATCAATGGTCTTGGCTGGGAGGCATCCATCGGTCTTGACGAAGGCCTGGCCTCGACCTATGCCTGGTTCCTGGAAAATCAGACCACGCTAAGAAGTTGATGCCGGTAAGTCTGAACGCCGGTCAATATCCTGCAGGACACCGGGGTCATTGACGTCTATCTCCTTGACCGCACTGTCGTTATTGCCCACGACGGGTCTGGCGCCGGTATCACCGTGCAAAGCAGCGAGTTGCTCGAAAAAGTCCTGCCCGAAGCCAACGGGATGACCCCGCCGATCCCCGTGCCGTGGCAACACAATGTTATCTTGGTGTAATGCAGCGATCAGCGTGTTGATCGTTGCCTTTTTGATGTTCGGCATGTCAGCAAGGAAGACAAACGCGCCCACCCAGTTGTCGACAAGGGCCATGCTGCTGGCGAGAGAGTGCCCCATGCCCAGCGCTGAATCGGGTGCCAGGTGTATTTTCAACGCTTCGCTGTCGTAGCGGGCCTCAAGCATGTTCTGGAGTTCGATGTCACCACTGCGCAGGGTCAGGATGACCTGCCGGAAATTTGGCAGCACCTGATCGAGGCTCTCCTCTATCAGCATCTTGCCGTTCGGTAGTCTTGCCTTGCGCTTGTCATCACCAAAGCGGCGGGAACTGCCAGCGGCGAGAATAATGGCGCCGATCATGG
>CAXPUI010000053.1:0-6062 GCA_964220205.1 Candidatus Allofontibacter communis
CTCGCCCACGCACCCGGTTCGACTCCTGGCGATCTGAATACTGCAGATGCGTGGTTCATACTCGCTAACCTGTTTGCCGCAAGGGGTTACCTGGTGGTGGCAGCAGACAACTACGGGCGCGGGGCAATCAGTGAGGCTGAAGAAACCTATCTGATGGCTAACCAGACAGCGCATAACACACTGGATCTCGTCCGACAGGTATTGGACGACACGGAATTCACGGCGGTTTACAGCGGGCGGGAGGCAGCTGTTATCGGTTACTCTCAGGGCGGGCACACCGCCATGGCGGTCTGGCTGATGGAAAAATTGCAGGGTTGTGACGACCTTGATATTTCAAGCGTCTATGCCGGTGGAGCGCCCCATAACCTGTTTGAGACGGTGAGAGGCGTGCTCAGCCACCTCGACGACAGCTGCGAAAGTGCTTACTGCGAGTATGTCGATGAGGACACTACCGTTCCCTTTGCAACCGACCGAATCCTGCCCGCCTTGCTGAGTTATACCGATACGGAACTCACCGTGGACGATCTTGTGATTGACGACCAACTGACGGCGACATTCATCTCAGGCTTTCTCAGTAACGATGCTAAGTACGACACCCTTAAAGCACTGCTGCAACTGAACTCCTTTACCGGTATCAACAATATCGATGTTCTCTCTGGCAGCAATACGGAGATAAACCTTTATCACTCCAACTACGACCGCCTGGTACCCGTTGCAAACACCAATGAGCTCTTTGCACTTCTCGATGCTGGTTTCACCGTGGATTACCACCAGAGCCGTTGCAACTCAGAGGGTTACGAGACGATCTTTAACACAACCGATCGCGTCGGTCTGGTACATACCCTGTGTGGACTATCCGTACTTAATGATGTCATGGAAGACCTCCAGTAACACTGCAGGTACAATCACAACACTAACTTGAACCGGACATCGCCATGACGGACTTAACGCCTGAAATCATGCAGGGTTTGCTTGCCCTCGATACCCCGACTATTTGTAATGCATTGGAGACCGTAAACGTTGAACGCCGGGCCAGAGGGTTCAATATCCGGCCGTTTGTCTGCGTCCGGCCGGCACTGGAGCCAATACTTGGCTATGCCCGGACCGTCCGGATACGCGCAGCCCACAAACCTGAGGAACGTTTCGATGCTGACGCCTACTACTCCTATATCGCTGAGGGTGGTGCTACACCCAGCATCGCCATCATCGAGGACATAGACGAGGTGCCGGGCTACGGGGCCCACTGGGGAGAGGTGAATACCAACATTCACTATGGTCTCGGTTGCCAGGGTGTCATCACCAATGGCAGTGTCCGGGATATCCCTGACAGCCAGCCAAACTTCCAGATGCTGGCTGGCATGATCAACCCTTCGCACGCCTGGGTAAACGTTGTCGACTGGGGTCTGACCGTCAATGTGCACGGCATGGAAGTCTCCCATGATGACCTGGTCCATGCAGACCAGCATGGTGCCGTGGTTATACCTATTGCCAACGCAGCTGACATTATCACGGAGGCCGAAAAAATCATGGCGAGGGAACGCATCGTCATAGACGCAGCTCAAAGCCCGGGCTTCAATATGCAAAAACTGCGCGCTGCCTGGAAAGGAATGGCAGAGATCCATTGATCGACTCGCTGCCAAAACGGGCGCGGGACTTCCTCCATTCTGAATTTTTCCGCTACTTTGTCTCAGGCGGTTGTGCTTTTGCCTGTGACTTTGCAATCCTGGTTATCGGTACCGAGGTTTTCGGTTTTCACTATCTCATTTCAAACATAGGCGGATACGCAACAGGCCTTCTGGTTTCTTACTACTTGAATGTCAACTGGGTTTTTCGATATCGACGCTTCGCAGAGACCCAGGTTCGTGAATTCATCTTTTTCACCCTAATTGTGATCACCGGACTGGCGCTGAGTGAAATCATCCTCTTCACCATTACCGAGTACGTGGAGGTCCACTACACTGTTTCAAAGGTAGTCGCTACGTTCTTCGTATTCCTGTTCAATTTCATAGCAAAAAAATGGCTGCTGTTCACCTGACAACGCCACGCACCGCCAAGCCTGGCCGTCATGCCGATTAGCGAGCGGTTTTAATCCTCGGGTCGAAAAGTACGCGGCCTACCGTCTGCCTTTCATACAAGTCCAACATGGCATTTCCGAGACTTTCGAAGCCTACCGTCCTGTCAATCAACGGATGAATCCGGTCAGCTTTCAGCAGCGCAAAGAGCTCTTCGTAGCAGCGCTCGAAGGACTTTTCATCACGTCCTCGATAGCCCCCCATGTGCACACCGACGATCGAGTAGTTCTTTACCAGCGCATGATTCATCGGCGCACGCGGTATATCACCGGCCGCAAATCCAATCACCAGGTACCTGCCTTCCCAGGCTACCAGCCGTCGAGCCACATCGAAGTAATCACCACCAACCGGATCATAAACAACATCAACACCCCGGCCAGCCGTCATCTCCATGACACGCTCATAGAAGTCTTCACCGTTGTAGTCAATCACTTCATCAGCCCTGAGCCGGTCACGGCAGGTCTCAAGCTTGCCGGGACCACCCGCGGCAGCAATGACCCAGCAGCCGTGTTCTCTGGCAAGCTCAACTGCTGCAGCGCCAACACCACCCGCCGCTGCCAGCACAAGGACGGTCTCGCCGGGCTGCAGCTGACCTCGCAGATGAAGGCCGAACCAGGCAGTCCCATAGGTGACGTGCATCGCAACAGCATCCTGAACCGACACGCCCTCTGGAATGCGGGTTGACCGATCAGCCAGTACCAGCGCTTCTTCAGCATAACCACCTGATCCCAGGAGGGTTGGGCCAACAATCCTGTCGCCTGGCTGGTACTTGGCATCTGCCGCCGATGCAATCACCAGACCGGCAGCACTCATGCCCGGGGTGAATGGCGGGTCGATTTTCACCTGATACTTACCTTCACACTGGAGGATGTCGGCAAAATTGAGATCCGTAGCCTCAACCTGGACTCGACAGGCACCATCGGGTACTTCCGGCAAAGCCATTTCTTCTACCTGGCACTTTTCCCAGGGCAGGCCTAACTCATTGATTCTCCATGACTTCATGATATCCCCTTGATCATCCTAATCCGCAATAATCACCGATTCAGTCCTATTGATCTAGACAAACATGGCTGACCCACCTCAGCAAGCAACTGTTTGGCAACAGCCCCGACAGTCGCAGGGTCCTGGCAAAAAAGCCAGCCATCGCCCTGCTAAAGTCGTCAAACCAAGATCGCCAAGACCGGTGAGGTAGTCATTCGCTCTTTTACAAACCGACCGTCGGTATGTATACTTGTCCCATGCGTGAATCCAACAAAACGGCTGACTCCCGTAGGGAAGCTTTTCTCGATACGGCAGAGGAACTCTTCACTGAGTTTGGTTACGAGAACGCGTCAATAGAGCGTCTCATTTCACGGCTTGGTGTTTCCAAGGGTGCCTTCTACCATTATTTCCGGTCCAAGTCCGACTTGCTGGACGCAATGATCGACCGCATATTGGCCCGTTTCCAGACTAATTTTGCTGAAATACTGGAATCCCGAGGTCCGGCCGTTGAGAAACTGCAGAAAATTCTCAATTCGTTTTTTACGGGATCATCAGCACACCGCAAGTTAGCGACTCAACTCGGTGATCTGCTCCTGAATGAGGCAAACGCAGTACTGATCAGTCGCCACCGTCAAGCCGCTCGAGAGCGATTCGTGCCTCTTTTGAATGAAATCATCATTCAGGGGCTGAACGAAGGTGAATTCCATGTGGAGACACCTCGACGTGTCGCGCACATTATCTGGGATATCGGCCAGTCATGGGACGAAGCGGTTTACCGGGCATTGTTTGAGGCAGGGGAAGTACCGGCACAACGAAATGAACTTTTGCTGTTGAATAAGTCCTACACACTCGCGATAGAACGTGTGCTGGGAGCTCCAGAAGGGTCTCTCTACATCGATGCCAAATTGCTGGAGCCCTGGATTGAAACGGCTTCCCGTCATAAGGCTCAGGACGACCCTGATCTGAGTAATGCACAGCAAGCGTCAGCGTTAAACTAATGGTTCAAGGGAGATAAACATGTTCAGATTGGTAATGCTCTGGTGCCTGGCCTGGCCAACCTTCGCTTCCGAAGAACGAGTCCGCACCATCATCGATGAAATGGAACAGCTTTACCGCGGTAATTCCAGTGATGGGACCATCACCATGCAGGTTGAAACACCTCAGTACTCCCGGACCCTGACCATGTCCGCCCAGAGCATGGGTCGGGAACTAGCCTTTTTCCGCATATTATCTCCCAAGAAAGACCGGGGTATCGCCACACTGAAACGTGAGGAAGAAATGTGGAACTACTTCCCCAAGATCAACAAGGTCATCAAGGTCCCGCCTTCAATGATGATGGGTTCCTGGATGGGCAGCGATTTCACCAACGACGATCTGGTCAAAGAAACCCAGTTAATCGATGCCTATCACCTCTCGATGACGGAAGACGACCAGGACTATCTCGTGACACTGACACCGAAAGAGCAGACCGTTACTGTCTGGGGGAAGATCGAATACACGGTCTCCAAAGAGCCACTGCTGCCAAAAGCACAGGTCTTCTATGACGAGGACGGCACGAGAGTAAGAGAACTCATCTTTTCAAACCCCAAGACCCTCGGCGGCAGGTTAATGCCTTCCGTCATGGAGATGAAACCACTCAACAAGGAGGGACACCGGACACTGATCATCTATGACGATATCAACTTCGATGTGCCGGCCATTACCGATCAGACCTTTTCCCTCCGGAATCTGAAAAAGCGCTTCTAGATGTTAACCCTGAAGATCGCCTTTCGTAACATCTTCCGCCAGCGCCGCCGCTCATTGCTGACCGGGTTCAGCATGACCGGTGGCTACATGCTGTTCGCCTTTACCGTTGCACTTACTGAAGGCAGCTACAGCAACATCATCGAGATCTTCACACTGGACAACACCGGGCACATTCAGATTCATAAGGGTGACTACCTGGACCGTCCAAGAATCTACAAGACTATTCGCGAACGTCGCGAACTGGAGTCGCACCTCGCGCAACATGGTGATGTCAAAAGTTTCACCCCACGTGTTTTTTCCGCGGCGCTGGCCTACGCTGGCAACAAAACGGCCACCGCCCGGGTTGTCGGTATAGATGCCAATACCGAGCCTGACGTGACCAGGATAAGAGAGAAGATATCGGAAGGCACCTACTTCAGCAGTCAACCAAACGCCGACGGGTATTTCACCACGATGATCGGCCAGGGACTCGCGAAGCGCCTCAAGCTTGGCGTCGGGGACGAAATCGTGCTGATATCCAGCGGGGCAGACGGCTCAATCGCCAACGATATTTATGTGGTCAGCGCCATCATCGGCAATCGACAATCCTTCGATCGGATGACAGCCTATCTACCACTGGCAGCTGCCCAGGAATTCCTGAGCCTGGGATCGGATGTCCATCAGTATACGCTCCTGGTTAACAACAGCCGGCAGAACGTAGCTGTGGCGGAACGCCTACAAAGTGAATTGCCCGATCTGGTCATCAATCCCTGGCAAGTTGTCGAAGAAACCTTCTATCGCACCATGCAGGTAGACCAGGACTCCCAGGAAGTCATTATGCAACTGGTCATCGTCATCGTGTTCATTGGGGTACTGAATACCGTCCTGATGTCCGTCCTTGAGCGTACCCGCGAATTCGGTGTCCTCAGGTCCCTCGGTTGCCGCCCCGTCGAGCTCGTGAAAATGATCGTACTGGAAACGCTGATGCTGACGTCAATCAGCGTCCTGGTTGGTATGATCCTGGTGTCACCGATCATTTACTGGTTTCACGAGGTCGGCCTCACGCTGCCCACCCCTGTCGACATGGGGGGAGTCTCTTTTGAGCAGATGAAGGGAGACTTCGCGCCCGAAGTATTCATTCGACCGTTGATTTTCATGCTGGTGGTCGCCGTCGTGGTCAGCCTCCTGCCCGCGCTTCGTGCAGCCAGGATCATGCCCAAAGACGCCCTGGGGGCCTTTTGATGCTGACCCTGAAACTCGCCTGGCGAAACATGTTTCGCAACG